>JAFQNU010000057.1 GCA_017420825.1 Clostridia bacterium | reverse complement strand
TGATGGTCTTGACGGCACTGAACTTGCAATAAGCGAATCACAGGAGAGAATGGCTGTTGTTGTTGAGGCAATGGATTGTGATAAGTTTATTACTCTTGCAAATAAGGAAAATCTTGAGGCTACCGTTGTTGCAAAGGTTAAAGCTGAAAAGAGACTTACAATGTGTTGGAATGGTAAGAATATAGTAGATATTTCAAGAGAGTTCCTAAATTCAAATGGTGCAGAGAAGCATATAAAAATAACAATTTCAAAGTCTGAATGTTATGATAAAAACACAGAGGGAAGTTTTGTTGATAAGTATAAAGAGCTTGCAGGTGATTTGAACGTTTGTTCAAAGAGGGGCTTGAGTGAGAGATTTGACTCAACTATTGGTTCTAATACTGTGCTTATGCCATTCGGAGGAAAATATCAGATTACCCCGGCGCAGGCTATGGCGGCAAAAATTCCGTTGCTTGATAAAGAAACAACTACATGCTCAGTAATGGCATGGGGATATAATCCGTTTATTACATCAAAGAGCCCATACCATGGTGCATATCTTGCAGTTGTAGAGTCTGTTTCAAAGCTTGTAACAACAGGTGCAACTCTTGATAACTGTTATTTGACATTCCAGGAATATTTTGAAAAACCGATGCAGGACCCCAAAAGATGGGGAAAACCATTGGCAGCACTTCTTGGTGCATTTGATGCACAGCTTGATTTCGGATTTGGTGCAATCGGCGGCAAGGACTCAATGAGCGGTACTTTTGAAAATATAGATGTACCTCCTACTCTTGTATCCTTTGCAATCACACTTGGAAATGTAAATAATATCATTTCTCCCGAATTTAAGAAGGCAGGCTCGACAGTTAAGCTTGTTAGTGTTCCTTATAATGAGAACGGATTGCCTGATGCAAAGGAATTATTAAAGATTGCAGAACAGATAGCAAAGCTTATTGCAGATAAAAAGATTATTTCGGCATATACACCGACATACGGCGGTATTGCAGAAGCTATAATGAAAATGAGCTTTGGTAATAAGATAGGCTTTGAATTTGAGAATATCAGTGTTGATGAGTTGTTCAAATACTCATATGGAAGCTTTATCCTTGAAGTCAATGAGGATATTGAAATTGGAAAAACAATTGGTAAGACAACAGAGAATTATACATTAAAGCTTGGAAATGATATTATTGAATTGTCAGAGCTTGAGAATATTTATGAAGATAAATTAGAGGATATATATCCTGCCAATATTACACAGAATATCAAAAAGCCTGAGGTTATCAGCTATAATGCGAAATCGGTAATATCTCCGAAGATAAAGGTTTCTAAGCCTAAGGTATTAATTCCGGCATTTCCCGGAACTAACTGCGAGTATGATACCGCAAAGAGACTGATTATGGCAGGGGCAGAGCCTGAAATATTTGTTATAAACAATCTTTCATCACAGGGTGTTGCGGAGTCTGTAAATGAATTTGCAAAGAAGATTGATAATTCACAGATTATATTTATTCCGGGAGGATTTTCCGGCGGTGATGAGCCTGACGGTTCAGGTAAGTTTATAACGGCATTTTTCAGAAACCCGAAGATTTCCGAGTCAGTAAATAATCTGTTGAAAAACAGGGACGGACTTATGGCAGGTATCTGTAACGGTTTCCAGGCACTTGTAAAGCTTGGACTTGTACCTTTCGGAGAAATTATAGAAGCAAATGAAAATTGCCCGACATTGACATACAACATAATAGGCAGACACCAGTCAAGACTTGTAAGAACAAGAATTGCATCAAACAAGTCACCGTGGCTTGCCGAAACGAATGTCGGAGATGTATATACAGTTGCAATTTCTCATGGCGAGGGCAGATTTATATGTAATGATGAATTGCTTGATAAAATGATAGAAAATGGTCAGGTTGCAACTCAATACGTTGACCTTGACAATAATCCGACATCCGATATTGCGTTCAATCCGAATGGTTCAGTTATGGCGATTGAGGGTATAACATCACCTGACGGCAGAGTAATTGGTAAGATGGGACATTCAGAGAGAATTGGAAACGGACTTTATAAGAATGTTATTGGCGAGTATGATTTGAAGATGTTTGAATCAGCTGTAAAGTATTTTAAATAATCGGAGGTAGAAAATAATGGCAAAATATTACAATGAACCATCAAGAACATTTAATGAGTATCTTTTAATTCCGGGATATACATCAAGAGAGTGTATTCCTGCAAACGTAAGCTTGAGAACACCTCTTGTTAAGTTCAAAAGAGGTGAGGAATCAGCAATTAATTTGAATATTCCATTAGTATCTGCAATAATGCAGTCAGTTTCAAATGATACACTTGCTATTGCACTTGCAAAGGAAGGCGGTCTGTCTTTCATATATGGCTCTCAGTCAATAGAAGACGAGGCGGCAATGGTTGCAAGGGTTAAAAATTATAAGGCGGGTTTTGTTGTAAGTGATTCACAGCTTTCACCAACAAGTACACTTGCAGATGTTTTAGCATTGGTTGAGGAAACAGGTCATTCAACAATAGCTGTTACAGATGATGGAACAGCAAACGGAAAGCTTTTGGGAATAATAACAAGCCGTGATTACAGAATAAGCAGAATGAGCACAGATTTGTGTGTTACAGAGTTCATGACTCCCTTTGATAAGCTTATAACTGCACCCGAGAATACAACATTAAAAGAAGCAAATGATATTATTTGGGAAAATAAGCTTAATTCATTGCCTATTATTAACGATAAGCAACAGCTTTTATATCTTGTGTTCAGAAAGGACTATTCTACGCATAAGGAAAATCCGCAAGAGGTCTTAGACGCACAAAAGAGATACCTTGTTGGTGCAGGTATAAACACCCTTGACTATGAAAAGAGAGTTCCGGCACTTGTTGAAGCAGGTGCAGATGTATTGTGTATAGACTCATCTGAAGGTTATTCAATCTGGCAGAAGCAGACAATTGATTTTATCAGAGAGAAATATGGCGATACAGTTAAGGTTGGTGCAGGAAATGTTGTTGACAGAGAAGGATTTTTGTTCCTTGCAGAAGCGGGTGCTGATTTTATTAAAATAGGTATTGGCGGCGGCTCAATATGTATTACAAGAGAGCAAAAGGGAATAGGAAGAGGTCAGGCGACTGCAGTTATTGAGGTTGCAGCAGCTCGTGATGAGTATTATGAAAAAACAGGTATATATATTCCTATCTGTTCAGACGGTGGTATTGTTCATGACTATCACATGACACTCGCTCTTGCAATGGGTGCTGACTTTATAATGCTTGGCAGATACTTTGCAAGATTTGATGAAAGCCCGACTAATAAATTAAATATTAACGGAACATACGTTAAGGAATATTGGGGCGAAGGCTCAAACAGAGCAAGAAACTGGCAAAGATATGATCTTGGCGGTAAATCAAAGTTATCCTTTGAAGAGGGTGTTGATTCATACGTTGTTTATGCAGGTAATCTTCACGATAATGTTGAAAAGAGCTTATATAAGGTGAAATCAACAATGTGTAACTGTGGTGTTACAAATATTCCTGACCTTCAGAAAAATGCTAAGCTTACAGTTGTTTCATCAACCAGTATTATTGAAGGCGGATATCATGATGTAACACTTAAAACTGCAAACGCTAAAATTTAATGCCTATGAAAACAAAAACAGTCTTTATCTGTAATGAGTGTGGGTTTCAAACTCAAAAATGGATGGGTAAATGTCCCGGCTGTAATAATTGGAATACACTAATAGAAACATTAGCAACAGAGCCGCAGTCTAACAGCGGCTCTGTTCTTAAAAAAACAAGAGCTGTTAATGTGAAACGATTAAATGATGTAAATTACGACCGTGAGGAAAGATATTCCACAGGAATTGATGAGCTTAACAGAGTTCTTGGGGGAGGTCTTGTAAGAGGCTCGTTAATATTAGTGGGCGGAGACCCGGGCATAGGAAAATCAACACTTTTATTGCAGATTTGTGAAAATTTAGGAAAAACAAGAAAAATTCTTTATATTTCGGGTGAGGAGTCTGAAAAACAGATAAAATTAAGAGCTGAACGACTTGGTGTTGTTGAGGCTGAATTATATTTGCTATCTGAAAATGATGTTGAAAGAATTATTGATGTTATAAATGAATTGAAGCCTGAGGTTGTTATAATCGACTCCATACAAACAATGCATATTGAGTCAATTACATCAGCGTCGGGTTCTGTTCCGCAGGTCAGAGAAGCTACAAATGCCTTTATGAGAATTGCAAAACAGGATAATATATCCATGTTTATAGTCGGTCATGTTACTAAAGACGGAGCATTGGCAGGTCCAAGAGTTTTAGAGCATATGGTTGATTGTGTTCTTTATTTTGAGGGTGACAGACAGATGTCATTCAGAATTTTAAGAGCAGTTAAAAACAGATTTGGTTCAACTAATGAAATTGGAGTATTTCAGATGACCGATAAGGGCTTGGAGGAGGTTGAAAATCCGTCGGGCTTGTTATTAGAGGGACGTTGTGTAAATTCATCGGGTAACAGTATAGTTTGTACAATTGAGGGTTCAAGAGGGGTGTTGGCAGAGGTGCAGGCACTTGTAACACCGACAGGCTTTGGAAATCCAAGAAGAATGTGTGATGGTGTTGATTTTAATAGAATGATTTTAATGATAGCTGTACTTGAAAAACGGTGTCGTTTAAATCTTTGCAATCATGATATTTATATCAATGTTGCAGGAGGATTAAAAATTGATGAAACTGCAATAGATTTAGGCATCTGTGCAGCGATAATATCAGGTTATATTGACTCTATGATACCATCAGATATGGTATTTATGGGTGAGGTTGGTCTCGGGGGAGAGTTAAGAGGTATTTCACAGCTTGAAAAAAGACTTTCCGAAGTTAAAAAGCTTGGCTTTAACACAGCAGTTGTTCCGAAGATGTCAATGAGAAATGTGAAAATCCCTGATGGCTTAAAGGTAATAGGAATTTCAGCCCTGTGGGAGCTTTTAAAAATGTTAAGAAATAATACAGAACAGTAAAAAAACAGAGAAAATCTTTTGTGGATTTTCTCTGTTTGATTTTATTTGATTTCGGCAACAAGCTCTTTCATTGAATAATAGCCTGGAGCTTTATTTGATAAAAACTTTGCAGCTCTTATTGCGCCTACAGCAAAAACTTCTTTACTTTGCGCAGAGTGGGAAAGAGAGATTACCTCATTATGTCCTGCAAATAGCACCTCATGTTCTCCGACAATTGTACCACCTCTTACGGCATGAATACCAATCTCGTTTTTAGTACGTTTTGTTCTCTTTGAATGTCTGTCATATTCATACTGTTTGGGTACTGAAAATACATCAGAAATTTCATCTGCAATAGCCAATGCTGTTCCTGACGGAGCATCAATCTTCTGGTTATGATGTTTTTCTATAATTTCTATGTCAAAATCATCACCAAGTAACAAAGCTGCCTTTTTTGATAACTCTATTAAAAGGTTTATTCCTAAACTCATATTAGCAGAGAAGAATAATGGGATGTCTTTTGAAAAGGTCTTTAAATTACTTCTTTGTTCATCACTAAGTCCTGTGGTACATACAACAACAGGAGTTTTTGTGTTTTGGGCATATTTTAATAAATTATCAACAGCGCTTGGGTGCGAGAAGTCTATAATAACATCAGCCTTCTCCTTACACGAAAATATGTCGGAATACACAGGATAATTGTACTCGGAATTGTCGTTTATATCAAATCCTGCGACAATTCTGCATTCCTCATCTTCACTAACGAGTCCGGTAATGACTCTGCCCATTTTACCGTTGCAGCCGTTTAAAATTATATTTATCATTTGAAAAGCTCTCCTTATATAAGCTTTTTAGCACCAAATTTTTCAAGTGCATCCATAAGAGTTTTGAGATTTTTAGAATCCATTTCGCCAAGAGGAAGTCTCAAATCTCCAACTTGATATCCCAATTCCTTCATCGCCGATTTTACTGGTACAGGGTTAACCTCAATAAACAGCTTATTAATTAAATCAAGCATTTCCAACTGCAATTTTCTTGAGCCTTCTAAATCGCCGTTATCAAATAGTTCACAAATATCATGTGTTTCATCAGGGAAAATATTTGCAACTACTGATATGACACCAACACCGCCCAAAGACATTATAGGAACAATCATATCATCATTTCCTGAATATAAATGTAGTTCAGGAACTTCTGCTGCAACTTGTGCAACATAGCTGATATTTCCGCTTGCCTCTTTTAAACCAACAATGTTATCAATTTTAGCAAGCTCCTTTAAAACATCAATAGAGAAATTAACTCCTGTTCTTGAAGGAACGTTATATAAGATTATCGGAATGTCAACAACCTCAGCAATAGCCTTAAAATGATTTATAAGACCGCTCTTGTTTGCTTTATTATAGTAGGGAGTAACAGATAACAATGCGTCAGCGCCAAGCTGGGCTGCTCTTTTTGAAAGATTTATTGCGTGATATGTATCGTTACTGCCTGTTCCTGCTATAACAGGAACTCTTTTATTTACTTGCTTAACAGTAAATGCAATTGCGGCAAGATGTTCATCATCAGGCATAGCCGATGCTTCTCCTGTTGTTCCACAAATAACTATTGCATCTGTTTTATGAGCAATGTGCATTTCAATTAATTCAGCAAGTGAATCGTAATCTATTTCGTGATTATCGGTAAATGGTGTTACAATAGCAACACCCGAACCTCTGAATGGTAGAGCCTTCATATAATCATATCCTTTCAATTAAAATCAATCCATATAACCCTGTGCAGTGATAAGCTCAGACATAAGAACTGCTCCGCCTGCTGCACCTCTTAATGTGTTATGTGATAAGCACACAAATTTGTAATCATACTGTGAGTCGGGACGAAGTCTGCCTATTGATACAGCCATACCGCCCTCAAGATTTCTGTCAAGCTTTGTCTGAGGTCTTGTAGGATCCTCAAAGTAGTTTAAAAACTGCTTTGGCGCATGAGGAAGCTTTAATTCCTGTGGAACACCTGCAAATTCTTTCCACGCATTTAAGATTTCCTCTTCTGAAGGTTTGTTTTCAAAGCTTACAAATACTGCAGCCATATGACCGTTTGAAACAGGAACTCTTAAACACTGCGTTGTAATGGAAGGTGATGTTGCGTCAACGATTTTATCACCGT
>JAFQNU010000056.1 GCA_017420825.1 Clostridia bacterium | reverse complement strand
GTTTTACAGGTTGGTAAAGGAACCGTGGAGATTTAAGAGAATGCTTGCATTACCAAAATTCGGTTTTACAGTATTATTAAAAGGCAGAAGCTTTTTAGAGGAGGATAATAATGGGTAAGCTTATAGCAATTGATGGAGTTGATGCAAGCGGAAAGCAGACTCATACTGAAATGCTTTTAAAAAAGCTCGTTGATGAGGGGTATAATGTAAAGCTTATAACATTTCCTGATTATAACAGTGAATCATCAGCTTTGGTCAAAATGTATCTTTCGGGAAAATTCGGGGACAAGCCTGAAGATGTTAACGCATATGCTGCATCAAGTTTTTTTGCGGCTGATCGTTTTGCTTCATACAGAACAGGTTGGAAAAAGGATTATGAAGAAGATGTAATAATCATAGCAGACCGTTATACCTCATCAAACATGATACATCAGGCAAGCAAAATAGCAGATAAAAAAGAGGTTGATAAATTTCTTGATTGGTTATTTGAACTTGAATTTAAAATTTACGGACTGCCTGTACCTGACATAACATTTTTCCTTGATATGCCCGTGAAATATGGTCAGGAATTAATGAAAAACAGAGAAAATAAGTTCGACTCCAACTTACAAAAGGATATACATGAAAGAAATTCAGAATATCTTGAAAAAAGCTATGATAATGCATGTTATGTTGCCAATAAGCTGTCATGGGAGCATATAATGTGCGTTAAGAATGAGCAAATAAGAACTATAAATGAGATAAACAATGAAATTTATAAAAAGGTTAAAGAGATAATTTAAAGGAAGATTTTAATGAATTGTGATTTATGTCCGAGAGGGTGTTCGGTTGATAGATATAGCAATGAAATCGGGTACTGCGGAGCAGGAAATAGAATTAAAATAGCGAGAAATGCACTGCATTACTGGGAGGAGCCTCCCATTTCAGGCACCCGGGGTTCGGGTGCCGTCTTTTTTACGTATTGTAATTTGCGCTGTGTTTTTTGTCAGAATTATGAGATAAGTAAAAACCATGTAGGAAGATATATTGACATTAATGAGCTTTCTGATATTTTTATTGATTTGCAAAACCAAGGCGCACATAATATAAATCTTGTAACGCCAACACATTATTCTGATTTGTTAATAAAAGCATTGGAAATGGCAAAAATAAATGGATTAAAAATACCTGTTGTTTATAACTGTGGAGGATATGAATCGGTCGAGGCTTTAAAGAGACTTGACGGACTTGTAGATATATACTTACCTGATATGAAGTATTATAATGATAAGTATGCAATCAGATATTCAAAGGCAAAAGAATATTTCAAATATTGCTCTATGGCGATTTCAGAAATGTTTAAACAGACAGGAAAGAATATATTTGATAGTAAGGGAATAATGCAAAAGGGTGTTATTGTAAGACATCTTATGCTTCCGGGATTGTTATTTGATTCAAAAAAAATAATTGACTATCTGTATAAAACATATGGTGATGACATTTACATAAGTATTATGCGTCAATATACTCCAATGCCACATTTAGAAGGGTTTGAAGAGCTTAACAGAACAATAATTCAAAAATATTATGATTCACTGATTGAGTATGCATCAGAGCTTGGAATAAAAAATGCATTTGTACAGAGCGGTGAGGCAATAGGGGAGAGCTTTATTCCATTTTTCAGTGATTAGTCTAAATTTTCATTTTAAATAAAATCATTCCGCCAACAAGTAAGGCAAGACCGACATATTTATTCCAGCCAAACGCAATTTTTTCGCTACCCATGAGACCGAAAGCGTCTATTAAAGCGGCAACAAAAAGCTGTGATATAAGTATTGTTGAGATTGCAACAGTAGGGCTTAATTTTCCTACACCGAGCATAACGGTGATAGTTATAACAAGACCTAAAAGACCGCCTAACAGATAGAATTTGTTTACCTGTGTTATTTGAGAAAAATCACCTTTTCTTAAAAATAATAATGCAATTACCGAAAATAAAAAAGCAGTGCCCTGTACAAAAGCATTCGACTCATATAAGCCGATTTTATCACTAAGACGTGTATTCATAACACCCTGTATGCTCATTGCCGCACCGGCAATTATACTGAATATAAAACCCATAATAAACAACTCCTTTAACACAATTTTGTGTCAAAGGAGTTGTTTTTATACATTTATTCAATTATATGTGCATAAGCAATGCCATTGTCACATTTATCTATTACAACCTTTTTATATTGTCCCTGAAGATTTATGTCAGATTTTACATATACAGTAATATAATTTGATGTTTTCCCTTCAAAAAAACCTTTTATGGGTTGTTCAAACAGTACACACATTTCTTTTCCTATAAAGCTTGATATAAAATTATCCCTTGAGCGCGCACATACCTCAATAAGCTTTTTACTGCGTTCTTCTTTAAGGTAGGGTGCGACCTGGTCATCTCGTTTTGCTGCAGGTGTTCCGTTTCGGGGTGAATATTGGAAAATATGAGCATCAGCAAATTGAATTTCATTGACAAATTCAAGTGTTTTTGAAAATTCTTCGTCAGTTTCCCCCGGAAATCCAGTCATAATATCTGTTGTAATTGCAACATCAGGATATAGAGTTCTCAAATCTTCAACTATTTTTTTGTATTGTTCTGTTGTATATTTTCTGTTCATTCTTTTGAGAGTTTCGTCACAGCCACTCTGCAAAGACAGATGAAAATGATGACAAAGCTTAGAGCAGTCCTTTATTTTGTTTGTAAATTCAGTGTTCAGAGTCATCGGCTCTATCGAGCTTAAACGTATTCGTTCCAATCCATCTATTTCATTGGCTTTGCACAGAAAATCTGCAAGTCTTTCCTTTCCTTTGTCAAGTCCGAAGGAGGCAATGTGAATACCTGTGTATATAATTTCTGTGTAACCATTTTTAACGAGTTTCTTGGTTTCAGCAAGAATTTCTTCCTCGTCTCTGCTTCTTATAGGCCCTCTTGCGTAGGGAATAATGCAGTATGAACAGAATTGATTACACCCCTCCTGTATTTTTATATATGCTCTTGTTCTTTCTTCGTATTTTGAGATTTGTAAGTCCTCAAAGCTGTGATTTTTCATTATGTCACCAATATGACATGAAATAGTGTCTGGGTTAAGAGACTCACATAGTGACACAATGTTTTTTCGGTCACTTGTACCAACTATGAGGTTGACACCGTCTATTTTTTTGACTGCATCGGGATTTGTCTGTGCATAGCAGCCTGTAACTATAATAATTGAGTTTGGGTTATTCTTTTTTGCGCGTCTTATAATCTGGCGAGATTTTCTGTCGCTCATTGCAGTAACGGTACAGGTGTTTATGACATATACATCTGCATATGAGTCAAAATCACATATCTCATATCCGCTGTTTGAAAATAATTCTGTCATTGCCTGGGTTTCATATTGGTTAACCTTACAGCCTAATGTGTAGAATGCTGCTTTCTTCATATTATCAATCCTTTGCTCTTGATATAATTGTTGCATAATGTATGAGGAATAGTGCCTTATCTTGGCATAAATACCAAAATTATAAAAATGTTTAAAATTTGTATTGACTATTTATAAAATTAATTGTATTATTTACTTGTGTACAGCACAAAATAATTATAAGGGAGGCACAGTAATTATGCAGGAATTTAACATAATGCTGAATTCAATCAACGATGTAAAGGAATTTGTTAACGTAGTATCAAAGTACGAGTTTGATATTGATTTAACCTCGGGAAGATACGTTGTTGATGCAAAATCCATCATGGGTATTTTCAGTTTAAACCTTTCTAAGCCAATAAAGGTTGAGGCTCATTGTGAGGCTGACAATGCGTTCATGGAAGAAGTAAAGCGTTTTATCGTTGACTAAGAAAAATTAGAATATTATCCCCCGGAAACGGGGGATTGTACATATTCTACCTCGCACAAAATACTATACGTTCGGTTTTCTCGTTCACATCGGTGAAAGAAAAACCGTTATAGGTGTCTATGTCGGTAAAGCCGGCTTTTTTTAATGCTATTTTTATTTCATCTGAAGTATAAGCTCTTTGCAAATGTCTTTCGCAAAATCTTGAATATCCGTTTTTCTTTTTAATAAAGAAATTTAAGTACATATCAGACAATTGTTTATTATTTAAAAATCTGTTTTCCCATGCATAAAATATCTCATCAGTGTCATGTATAAAAGTATTGTTTCCGATTACTGAGCTTAGCTTGTAATATGAGCTGATGTCAAAGATAAGAATACCACCAGGATTTAAGAAACAATCTTTGATTCTTTTGAAAGCATAAATCAGGGAGCTTGGGTTTAGTATATAATTAATTCCGTCAATCATGCATAAAAAAGCGTCGCATGTCCCAAATAAATCAAGTCTTGTAATACTTTGATTAAGAAAAAGTATATCAAGATTATCCTTTTGAGCTTTTTCTCTTGCTATATTCAGCATATCAATAGACTTATCAACCGAAATTAATTCGTACCCTCTTTTTGCAAGCGGAATACTGACATTACCTGTACCGCAAGCAAGGTCACATATAAGATTAGGGTTTAAATCTTTTAAAATAAATATATTTTCTATAAAATCACAGATTTTAGAGTAGCTGATATCTTTATGCATAAGAATATCATAATACTTTGCAAAATTTGTATAGCTGTTCATATGTAAATTCCTTTTCAAAATTTTAATATCATATTACCACAAAACACAAATAAAGTAAATAGTTTTTAACAAAATAAAACATACTAAAAGAAAATGGAGGTGCCAATGTGACAGTTTTAATTGTTCGAACGTTTATATTATATCTGATTGTTGTTGCGTCAATGAGAATAATGGGAAAAAGGCAAATAGGTGAGATGCAGCCGTCTGAGCTTGTTGTAGCAATAATGATATCAGACCTTGCATCAGTTCCGATGCAGTCGATTGATTTTCCTTTACTGTCGGGTGTTATTCCTGTTTTAACACTTATAGTTGCGGAGATTTTCATGTCTTTTGCCGGACTAAAGAGCAGGTTTTTAAGAAAAATTATAACAGGGGAACCAAGTATAATAATTTATAACGGTCATGTTAATGAAAAGGAGCTCAGAAGACTTCGTTTTAGTATGAATGATTTATTAGAGCAGTTAAGAATTAATAATGTACCTAATATTGCTGATGTTGAAATGGCAATGCTTGAAACAAATGGTCAGATAAGTATTATACAAAAAACTGATGCAAGGTCTGTAACGGTAAAGGATTTAAAAATTAAGGATGCACAAAGGTCTGTATTGCCATGTATGCTGATTTCGGACGGGGATATAGTGTATAAGGAGTTAAAGAGGAGTAAAAAGAATATTGAGTGGCTTAAAAACCAGTTAAAGAAAAGAAACATAAATGATATTAAAGAGGTATTTATTGCTTCTTATGATGTAAATGACGGCTTTTATATCCAGTTAAAAGGAGAGGAGGATATAATAAGATGAAAAGTACAATCTGTGCACTTGTAATACTTGTTATACTAATTGGAGGAGGTATAATTTTCTCAAATGAGCTTGATGATTTTTCATCAGAGCTTATAGCTCTCACAAATGAAGTGTACATGTTATCTGTTGGTGGTGATTATGATACAGCAAAGAAACAGCTTGACAGAGTTGATGAATTGCTTGAAGAAAAAAAGGTGTTAATCGGCTCAATGATTGACCATGCTGAATTTGAAAAAATAGAACTTAATTTTCAAAGATTGAGAGTATATGTCAGTG
>JAFQNU010000055.1 GCA_017420825.1 Clostridia bacterium | reverse complement strand
AGATACATTGTCAGTTGAAGTAAATGTCATGAAGGGGACAGGAAAGATAGAGCTAACAGGAAATCTCGGTGATGTAATGAAAGAATCTGCAATGACAGCAGTAAGCTATATCCGTTCAAAGTCTGATGAGTTGAAGATTGAAGAAGATTTTTATAAGACAAGGGATATACATATTCATGTGCCTGAGGGAGCAGTCCCGAAGGACGGGCCGTCTGCCGGAATAACAATTGCAACAGCAGTTGCATCAGCGCTTACTAATATACCTGTAAAGTGTGATGTGGCAATGACAGGTGAAATAACATTAAGAGGAAATGTTTTGCCGATCGGAGGTCTTAAAGAAAAATCGCTTGCAGCATATAGGGCAGGAATAAAAACAGTTATTATACCTGACGAAAATTGTCGGGATATAGAAGATATTCCCGAACAGGTGAGAGACGAAATGAAGTTTATTACAGCAAAAACGATGGATACGGTTCTTGATGCGGCGTTATCGGTACATCTATAATTGATAATGGCTTTTGAAAGTGACAAAGGGGATACGATTTAAATATTATAGTTAACCTGAATGGAGAAAGAAAATGAAGATAAAAAAACAAATTCGATTTATGTAAGATTAGTTATAACGATAGTTTTGGCAATATTTTCAGTAACCATGATAATAAGCGGAATGAGTATATATGCTATTGGTAAATGTATGAATATGGTTTTTGCTGAAGGGTATAATGAAATAAAATATGTTATATATAGTATTGAAGCTGTCGGCTATGCATTGGTATTTCTTGTGGCAATACTTTTTTCTGTTGTTACGGTTATGATTGCCGGTAGGATAGTAAAGCCTTTAAATCAACTGATGAAAGAAGAGTATGAGTTATCAAACGGAGATTACGAGGTGGATATAAAACCAAGCAACATATATGAGATAGATGCTCTCGGTACTGCATTTGTTAAAATGGCGGAGAGTATAAAGGAACATGACCATCATCAGCATATGCTTGCGTATCGTGACTCATTAACCGGGCTAAGGAATGTCACCTCATACAAATCATGGACAAGCAGAATTGAAGAGGAAATAAAAAATTCTGATACTAAGTTTGGAATTGTTGTCTGTGACCTGAATGAGCTGAAGGAAACAAATGATAACATAGGGCATGAGGCAGGCAATAGTCTGATATGCAGTGCCGCACAGATTATATCAGGAGTATTTAAAAGAAGTCCGGTATTCCGTATAGGAGGAGACGAATTTGCAGTTATCTTAAAAAACAGAGATTATGATGAAGGTAATGAGTTGATTAACAAGCTTGACCGAAGATGTAAAAATGAATTTATAACGGCAGAGAATAAAACAATACCTGTACATATTGCCAGAGGTGTGGCTTTTTATAACAGCGAAACAGACAAATCGGTAGTTGATGTATTTAATCGGGCAGATGATTTGATGTATGAGAATAAAAGAAATATAAAGACAGGTATGAAATAATTAAAGCATTGACACATATAATAATAAATGGTAAAATATTGTCATAAATAATCGTGAATCTTCTTAAAAGGACGAAAATACAGGTAATGAATAAAAAGATTACAGAAATAAGAGAAGTATTGAGCAAAAATTTATATTTTGAATGTGAGATTTGTTTTGTGAGGGGTTCGTATACCACCAATAAACAGAGGACAGATTCAGATATAGATTTGTTGATAATATCAAATGATTTTTGTGGTATTTCTTTTTGGAAAAGACGTGATTTAGTTAAAAAAGCAGTTGAGGAGGCAGGAAAAGAAGTTGATGCAATATGTTTAAGCACAGACGAATATCAGCAATTACTTAATCAAAAAAGAGAAATGATAGAAAGTGAAAGGATGGTAAGAATTATATGACAAAGGACTGGGTTGTTGGCAGATTTGAAGAATTTGTTCATAATTACTATGCCTTGTGTGATGAGCGGGAGCTCAGTTGGACTGAATTAAAAAGACTTACAGAGTTTGAGTTTTTGCTTGATGAATTTGTTGAGCTATGTGATTTTTCGGACAATATAGACAAAATAAGTTTAGAGCGTATAAGTGAAATTATAGCTGATACAGTTGTATTTGATAGAATTATATTTTATTATTCATCATTTCATTATTTCTATAATGATATCAGGAATGGGAATTATGATATATCTCAGCTTGTTTATAGAATGAACATACAGATTAATATTGTAAAAATTCAAATTGAACATAACATGGCATTAGGAGAGAGTTCAGAAAATGATTATTTTTTTGACAGCAGAGGTGATGAGCTGGTCAAAGCACTGGAAATATTGGCAAGAGCGGAACAGGCAGACGACATAGACTATAATTCTGTGCTGTACTTAGCATTAAATTATGAAGATGCTTTGCTTGATTATGTTAAAAGCGGGAGCAAGTGTTATTATGAAAGTGCCTGTGGTCTTATTGAGCGCTGTATGAACACTGTTAAAGTGTATTGTAAAAAGTTTGATTTAAAGATGAATGTTAAGCTGTTATTGTTCATTCACAGTGTATATGACAAATATTGCCATATTATGAAAAATGATGATAATGATGGTGCTATAGAAAAAATAAAGAAAATTGAAGAAAGTAATGTAATATTAAATAATATTTGGGCGGCAAGAAATATATATGATTTTGACAAGGATTATTTTGTAAGGTATTTTAATGAAAATTTATCAGAATATGAAAATTTTTATGACGGACTGAACGAAGAGAGCAAAATTGTATATTTAAGAGATTGCATCAGAGTATTAAAAGAAACAGATAACAGCAAAATAGAGCAAATGAAATTACCACCGTTTGATGGAAAAGCGGATAGGTCATGGTTTAAGCTTGACGATTACTTTAACGGATACAGCGACTCTGCGTCGGTTGAAATTACCGAAGAGGAGATAAATTCCGTGTTAGGATATAATGACCAAGTTTTAAGGGGCAAACTTGCAAACGTTATAAAGAATATTGACAGGCATGTTATTGAAAAGGAGAGTACAAAAACTCATAGTGGATATGAAATATCTGATATGGAACTGCCTGTAAGAAGGGAAAAAGGTACATATTATATATGTATTCCTGTAAAATCGGGAGCGGAAATCAAGACGAAGGTTAAAGAAGATGTAACCTATCAGGTAATCAGGCCATTTACTTATTTTGGAAACAGGGCAATTGTGGTTTTTGTTTCCGCTAAAGAGGTTACAGAAGCATTCAGAAATTATATAAAAAGAGCAACTGCAAGGCTTAATCTTGATATTTATCTTATTTCTGACAAAGCGCTGGTAAGGCTTTTAAAATATAACGGTCAAATATAAAACAGACAAATTAGTCGGATATGGAGGAAATAAAAATGAATGAGAAGTTAGAAGAAATATTTTATGCTGTAATTGCGGTGGTTGTAATTTGGTTAATTATCAGGTTTGTTTACATAAATGTGTCAATGTTTTTTGCAAGATTGACCGTAAATAAAGCACCGACACAGGAAAATGCGATGAGGGTGTTTAGGCTGTTAAATAAACGTCTTGGTGTGTCAATTAACAATCACCCAAAGGAATGGGCAAAATACAGAGATATGTTCTATATAATCAACGGTTCTGCCGAGGTTCCGTCGGAGTTAAAGGAAAGGATTAAGACGCGACTTATAAAAAAGGGACTTTATATCAATAATATGAAAATCATTGATAACTATAAGGCTGTAAATTCCGGTAAAAATGGAATTTGAAATGAAAAGGATATCTATATCAGTTTGCTGAAGGGTAATGGAGGAGATTTGTATGTTTATTAATGTAAATTCTTTTTTGGACGCAGTGTGTGACAGTGACATGATACAGTCAGCAATTGATGCTGCGGCAAAAACGGGGCAGAGCGTATTAATACCCAAGTATAATATGCGTACAGGCAAGGATATTTGGGAGATAACAAAGGCAATAGAGCTTGTGGATGAAAGCTCACTTATACTTCAAAATTGTCACATTCGTCTTGCAGATGGTGTTATATGCAATGTATTTACAAATTCAAATGCAAGAAAACCTATTGCTTTAGCGAAAAAAGGAAAGCAGAAAAATATTACAATAAAGGGCATTGGAAGTGCAGTTCTTGACGGAGGCGAGCATAATGGGTTGTATGAGGCAAATGGCATTGCACGCACAGTTTCTAAGTATCCGGACAAGGAGACATCACTAAACTGTATGATATATTTTCAAAATGTGGAAAATCTTGTGATAGATAATCTCAAAATAAAGGATCAGCGTTATTGGGCGATTTGCCTGTATACTACATCTTACAGCAGAATAAGTAATATTTGTTTTGACAGCTCATCAAATGTTCCATGTCAGGACGGTGTGGATATAATGAAGGGAAGTCATGACATAATTGTGGATAATATAAGGGGTTGTGTAGGAGATAACGTGGTGGCACTGCTTGCTACAGAGGATGAAATATACGGAAAAGTAGTTAATAATGTAAGAGACGGAGATATACACAACATAACTATACGTAATGTTATGGCATATGGAGTGGGTGGTTGTGCCCTCATAAGACTTTTGAACCATGACGGTTATCGTATATATAATGTGCGTATTGACAATTTGATTGAGGTTTCTCCGTGGTCTGAAAAGGATGCTCCCGTAGCACAGAATCCTGACCTTGTAATCGTGTCTGACGATGAAGGGAATATAGTTCATAAACGCCACTTAATTCCTGGAGAAGAAGGCTATAGATGTGAGGCGGCAATTCTTATCGGAGAATCCTATTGGTATTCGAAAAGTAAGGCTAAGCACGGAGACACATTCGGTATATCTATATCAAATGTTATGACACATGCAAGATATGGAATTTGTCTGAACAATACAGTTCTTGATAGTTCGTTTGATAATATCCGAATGTTTGGAAACGGGTATGCAGCAGTTTACTTTGGTGAGGGAGAAATGGAGAATTTACGTTTTTCAAATATAAGCTATGATAAAGAGTGTAAGCCATTAAAAGAGGATGAACACATATTTATAGAGTGGAATAATACAAAATCGGACGGTTTTAGTTGTGTGCATTTCAATGGTACAAAGGTAAAAGAGGTTTCTTTTGACAATATCAGGTCTGGAAATGGAATGGAATCGGTTTTCGGAGGTCATGGAGTGGGTAGTGTAAGGACCATAGGAGTTACTGCTTTTGGTGATACACTTCTCAGCACAGCGAAGGGTATAGAAATAGTGGAGTAAATTAACTAAAACAGGAGTATGATAATTATGAATATACACAATGTAAAGCTCACAGTATCTGCAGTAAGTGAGAAGCAATATCCAAAAACAGAGATGCCGGAAATTGCATTTGTCGGTAGGTCGAATGTGGGAAAATCTTCTCTGATAAATAAGCTTTTAAATAGGAAATCGCTGGCAAGAGTGTCTCAGACACCGGGAAAAACAGTGACAATTAACTTCTATAATATAGATGATACAGTCCATCTTGTGGATTTACCGGGATACGGATATGCGGCAAGGTCGCAGAGTGAGATAAAAAAATGGGGAGCGATGATTGAAAATTACTTAAGAGACAGGGAACAGCTTATAAAAACCGTTCTGCTTGTGGACTCAAGACATGCGCCTACAAAAGACGATTGTACCATGATTGACTGGATAAGAGCATATGACGATAGTGGCGTAATTGTGGTTGCAACAAAGACGGACAAGCTCAAAAAGAGTCAGATTGAGAAAAATCTTGAGCTTATATGGGAAACACTTGAGCTTTGTGAGGACGATGTTCTTGTTCCTTTCTCAACAAAGGACGATGAGGGTAAATTTACAGTATGGGATATTATAAATATGCTGCTTTCGGCTGATGCCAAAAGTCTTGAGGAGTAATTGTGATGATGAAAAGACGCGGAGTTACAATAATACTTATTATAACAGCATTTGTAATATTCTTCTACGGTTACAGATATCTAAGAATTCCTGTTAATACAATGACAGCAAGAATAACACAGATAGAGGATGTCATTTCTGCCGATGCGTTTATTTCAAGGCAGGAGGTTGTTTACAATGCCCAAAATGCAGGTACAATGTACAGTTATGTAACAGAGGGTGCAAGAGTTTCAAAAAATATGTGTATTGCTACCGTTTACCGGGGTGATGTGGATAATGAATTAATTCAGGAACTTAATAATATTGACAAGAAAATAAAAGAGCTTGAAGACGAAAAGAAAAAAAGCGAGCTGTTTGTTTCGGGCAACAGTTCGGCTGAAAGCAAGCTTGAAAATATTAAAAAAAATATTATAGATGCAGTTATAAATAACGACATAGGAAAGATGAAACAGTATAAATCCGAAATCAATCATATTTACAATAAGGATTCAAGTACAAGCGAAGATACTTTGACCGAATTGTCCAGAATGAAAAGACAGATTGAAATGCAGCTTGGTGGGGATAAGGGCGATATTTATTCTACTATGTCCGGTGTGTTTTCGAGAAATGTAGACGGAATGGAGAATGTATTATCTCCGGAAAATATTATGAGTTTTACAGTTAACGATTTTAACTCACTTGTTAATCCGGGTGATGATACAAAACTTTCAAATAAAGTAAGCTCAGGTGAAGCTATTTGCAAGGTGGTTGATAACCATGTGTGGTATGCAATCGCTGTAATGCCAATAGAAAGAGCGGAGGAAATAAAAAACAAGAAAAACCTGCTTATCAGATTTGATGCCTTGCCAGGAACAGAAGTTTCTGCTGAGGTGTGTTATATATCTTCTGAGATAGAGAACGAGGGGGATGCTGTTGTTATTCTTGAGAGTCAGAGATATCTTGAAGGAGTTTATGGAATACGTGCAGGGGAAATGGATATTGTTGTAAACCGTTACACAGGCTTTGAAGTTCCTGTACACTCAATCAGAATAGTTGATGGAAAAAAAGGAGTAGTTATATCGAAAGGCTCATCAGAGGTTTTTTGTGAGTGTGATGTAATTTACACTGATATGGAAAAAGAAGCAGCGATATTGTATCCTGCAGAAAATGCAGTAGTAAAACTAAGTGTTGGAGATAAAATTCTTCTCGGTGAGAAAACAGATTGATAGAGATTTTATACGGAGAACAGAAAATGTCACAAATAAAAGAAAATTTAGAGAATATAAAAAAGAAAATAGAAATTTCGGCAAAAAAGAGCGGAAGAAGTGCTGATGAGATTAATCTTGTTGCAGTTACCAAGACATATTCTCCCGATATTATAAATGAGGCAATTGACCTCGGAGTGACAGACATTGGTGAGAATAAGGTACAGGAGGTAATAGAAAAATATGATAGTGTCAAGCCTGTGCGTTGGCACTTAATAGGACATCTGCAGACAAACAAGGTTAAATATATTATAGATAAGGTGCAGATGATACACTCTGTTGATTCGGTTAAGCTTCTTGAAGAGATTGAACGTCAGGCAAAAAAACATAACATTGTTATGAATGTTTTAATTCAGGTTAACATAAGCGGGGAGGAAACAAAATTTGGAATTGCTCCTGATGAGATAGATAGTATTTTAGAATATGCAGAAAGCTTAGAATATGTGAAAGTTTGCGGTTTGATGACAATTATGCCAAAAGTTGACAATGCTGTTTCCAACAGATTACATTTTGTTAACATAAAACAAATATATCTTGACATATCCAAAAAAAAATATAATAATATTAGCATGAGATACTTGTCTATGGGAATGAGCGGAGATTTTGAGGTTGCCATAGAGGAGGGTTCAAATATGGTGCGTGTTGGAAGTGCTATATTCGGGCAGAGAAATTATATTTAGGAGGAGCATGGTAAATGGGAAGCAGTGCGATGATTGACAAGTTTAAAAATTTAATTGGTTTTGGTGATATTGAAGACGAATATGAAGAGGAAGTTATGCAGGCAGATGAGGAAGAAAGAAGAACGACAGCTAAGCCTACATATAATAAAAAGCAAAAGGTAGTTCCGATGAGAGGGAACACCAATAGTTCAAAGATTGTAGTCTTAAAGCCTAAATGCTTTAATGATTCAATGCTTGTGGCTGACGAGTTAAAGGAGAGACGTCCTGTTGTTATAAATGTCGGCTCTCTTGATACTGATGAGGCGAGAAGAGTAGTAGATTTCGTTGCAGGTACAGCATATGGCCTAAACGGAAATATGCAGAAGATTGCAGGCGGTATATTTATTGCAACACCGGCTCATGTAGATATTCTCGGCGAAGTTCTTGAGGATAGCGGTGCAGGCTTTGAATGGAGTATGTTTTAAGGCTCTTTAATATTTGTTCATGCAAAGATAGGCGGAGCTTTAAAAACTCCGCCTTATTAATTTGAGGTGACACATTGACAGGAGAGGAAAAATTATTGCTTGCAAGGTGTGAGGATTTGTTCAGTTTGTGTGATAAAAGAGTTGCACCATGCTTTACAGATTTTTTGAATGAGGCCGAGCAGGCAGTTATAAAAAATAATATCGGGAACAGAGTGGGGTATAATTCATGCTTTTTTGGTGGGTATGAAAATAGTCAGAGAAAAATATTCGGAGTTTTTCCACAGTGGGAGGAGCCGGATTTTAACAGTTTCCCGATAAAGGTATTAAAAATAACGAAAAATTATAAAAGAGAGCTGACACATCGTGATTATCTCGGAACTGTCCTTTCCTGTGGAATTGACAGGATTAAGGTTGGTGATATACTAATCGACGGAGATTGTGCATATATATTTATATCGGAGGATATAGCGGATTACGTGTCCTTCGGTATTGATAAAATTGCTAATGTCGGTGTGAAAGCTGTGGTGGAGGATATAAGCAAAATCACGCCGCCGGAGCCTAAATTTGAAGTTATAAATACGGTTTCGGCATCAGTGAGGCTTGATGCGGTTATTGCGTCTGTTTTAAATTTATCAAGGAAAAATGCCTGTGAGTTAATCAAGAGTGGCAGAGTGTGTGTGAACTATACTGAATGTACAAATACTTCGCACATGTTGAGTGTAGAGGATATTGTTTCTGCACGTGGATTTGGAAAGTTTATTTTTTCGGATATTGGACAGAAAACACGCAGTGACAGATTGCATATAGAAGTAAAAAAATATATATAAATAATAGGAGGACTATTTTATGTTAACACCGTTAGATATTCAAAAACAGGAATTTGGAGTAAAAATGAGAGGATATAATGCAGACGAGGTTGATGACTTTTTAGACCTTGTCGGAGCAGATTATGAAAAGCTGTATCGTGAGAATAAAGAGCTTAAAGAAAAAATTACAATTTTAAATAAATCTATTGAGGAATATAAGACTCTTGAAACCTCACTTAGAAATGCACTTTTATCGGCACAGAACACAGCTGACGATATGAAGAAAAATGCAAGTCAGGAGGCACAGAACATTATAAGAGAAGCAGAGTCTAAGGCATCTGATATCTTCAGAAAGGCAGAGGATGACAAGAGAGATATGTCTCAGGAGTTGGCACATATAAAAACAGAAATAGATTCTTATAAGGCTAAAATGAAGAGCTTTTGTAATGGAATTATGGAAATGCTTGATCAGATTGATTAATAGAAATCACCCCGATTTAATCGGGGTGATTTAATATATTGATTATTTCAAGATTTTTATTTTTTGCGTAGTTGATTGTGTTGTAAGTTCCTCCGCGTTCGCCGTTAAAAGCGGCAATGACTCGGTTACAATTATTAACCATAAATGTATTTCTTGTATGGAAACAGTATCTTGAATAGTGGTCACTCAGGTATTTAACATAGTCAGCATTTTTTATGACATAGTTGTAGGTCAGCTGGTCACGAAAATTCCATTTTTTTTCAAATCCGAAATATGGAGAAACGCACATCAGTTTAATTGACGGATTGCGTTTTTTTTCTTCTATTACAAGCTCTGCTGCCCATAAGTCAACACCTCGTGCCATTCCTGATATGAATACATAGTATCCATCTGCTATTGTTTTTTCTATGGCATCCTTTAAAAGCTCTTTAATATGCTCAGGTGAATTGTATAGCTTTTCAGGACGGTGTCCTGTAAAGCAACACCTGAATTGTTTGGGGTTTGTTGTATTATTTTTCATTTTTTGTAAGTTCATTCCCTATATTGATGATATCGCCTGCGCCCATAATAAAAACCATATCGTTGTCTGAAACGTGTTCTTTTAGATATTCGCATATATCTGAAAATTCTTCAATATAAACGCAATCAGAGCCATTGTTCTTTATTTGATTTGCCAAATCTGATGCTCGTGTTATTCCGTCGAATTGTTCTCTTGCGGCATATATATGAGTAAGTATCAGTTTGTCGGCATCATCAAAGCAGGTAACAAAGCTGTCCCACAGAGTTCTTGTACGGGTATAGGTGTGGGGCTGAAAAATACACCATAACTTATTGTGTGAAAAGGTTTTGGCAGTTTTTAGGGTTGCTTTTATTTCGGTGGGATGATGTGCATAATCTGCAATAATATCAGCACCATTTAACTTACCTAATTTTTCAAATCGTCTGTGAGTACCTTTATAAGTTTGTATTCCCTTGGCACTTGTTTCAGGGCTTATTTCAAGTAAATCACACACTGCAATTACAGAAAGAGAGTTCATAATGTTGTGAAATCCAGGGACATTCAAATCTATGTGTACCTTGAATTCACCTTTATACATAACATCAAAATGAGGCAGACCGTCAATTATCTCTATATTTTCGGGATAATAGTCACATGATGAATCTTTTCCGTAGTATATAATGTTACATTTGGAATTATTCAAAGCAAGCCTGATATTTTCGTCATCCCCGTAAGCTACTACATACCCATTGTCTCCTGTAAGCTCTGCAAAGGAAGCAAAGCTTTCACGGATTTGTTCAATGCCGGAGAAAAAGTCAAGATGGTCTTCTTCTATATTTGTTATGACTGCTATATGCGGAAAGAATTTCAAAAAGCTGTTTGTATATTCGCAAGCCTCGGTGACAAAATAATCAGATTTCCCTGCTCTTATATTTCCATCAATTATATCCAACTCGCCGCCAATGCTTATTGTGGGGTCAACATCTGCATACAGCAGGGCATGAGTAAGTAAAGCAGTGGTGGTTGTTTTGCCATGAGTTCCCGATATACCGACCGCATTTTTATAAAGCTTCATAATGGCACCGAGACATTCAGCCCTATCAATGAGTCTGATACCTTTTTCTACTGCTGCAGACATTTCAGGATTATCCATATGAACAGCTGCAGTGTGAACAACAAGGTCAGCTCCTTTTATATTTTCAGCATTATGTCCCTCGTATATTATTATTCCTTTACTTTCAAGCTTCTGGCATATATTGTTTTTTGTACGGTCTGAGCCTGTAACCTTATAACCTTTTTCAGTTAATATCACAGCAAGTCCGCTCATGCTGATACCGCCTATGCCAATGAAATGAATATGTGAACCCGGGTTAATATCGGATAATTCAAATCTTTTCATACTATTATGTCCCTTCAAATATCATATATTATATATATTATACCATAAATTGCCTGAAATGCAACACTTTTATTAATATAATAATTATATTCTTAATGAAATTATAATAATTCCTTTTTATGTTCTTTTCAAAAAAGTATTAGTTGATTTGTGTACTTCTCACAAAAAATACAAGCAATTTAAAAAAAATTACGCAAAATGTTGACAAATTTCTTATTAAATAGTAAAATTAGAGTGATGAGCTTAAGTTGCGGCATAATTGATTATAGAATGCTTGATGCAATTCGAGAGGTGGTGAATATAGTGAATATTACCGATATCAGAGTAAAGAAAATCCCAACTGAGGGAAAAATGAAGGCTGTTGTTTCGGTTACATTTGATGACGCGTTTGTTGTACATGATATCAAAGTAATTGAAGGACAAGATAAGCTGTTTACCGCAATGCCGAGCAGAAAGACACCGGAAAATGAATTTAAAGACATTGCGCACCCAATAAACAGTGAAATGAGAGAGTTGCTTGAAAAGGCTATTCTTGATAAATATAATGAGGTTATTGAAGCTGACCCGGAATAATGATTCAGAAATGAAACACATCCACAAAACAATGATGTGTTTTATTTTTTTGGGGTTCAATATTGTAGTGTCTCGTTTTTTGGTATAAACAATTGACAAAGTATGAAAAAAATGATAAAATTAAATGAAAAAGCCTAGGAGAGAAAAAATGGTTAAATTGATTATTATTGCGATTTTATTATATTTGTCGTTTTCTGTAAATACATGGTTAGGTATTGGAGTTACACTTTTTGGAATACTCTATGTTCTGTATTCAAATCTTCCTGCATTGTATGCTATGAAAGGTAATGCTGCTATAAGTGAAAAAAAGCTTGAAACAGCGCTTGAATGGTATAAAAAAGCATATAAGACAGACAGAGCTTCATCTGCAAATATACTAACCTATGCAACTCTTCTTTTAAGAACAGGAGAGGTTGACGAGGCGGAGACGATTTTAAATCTTGTTGTACTTGGAAAAGGAAAAAAAGCAGATAGGGATATTAAATATAAAGCAAAGCTTTATCGTTCGCTTCTTTATTACAAAACTAACAGAGAAGAAGATGCAATTGAAGATGCCGAGGAGGTTTTTGATAATTTCAAAAACACAATGAGTTATGGTCTTTTAGGATATTTAAAGCTCGCAACCAATGCTCCTTTTGATGAAACATATTCCTTGTGTACAGAGGCATATGAATATAACGGTGATGATAGAGATATAGCTGATAATATGGTTGTTGCTCATATCAGAGCAGATGAGCTTGATAAGGCGAGGGAGGTTTGTGATAAGCTTTTGGAAAACAACCCTCAGTTTGTTGAGGCTCATTACCATGGAGCTATTATTGCAAAAGAGCTTGGAGACTTACAAAAAGCATCGGAGCTTTTGGAGAATATTTCACAATGTTCAAGAACATTTTTAACTACTGTAAGTGAACAGGAAATAGAAGAATTGAAGGAGAAAATCAAACTGTCATGATAAAGTTTAAGTATGTGTATGGTGAAGAAGGGTATGAACAGAGTAAGGAGTTCAGAAAAATAATTCTTTGCGATGAAATGAATTATAAAGAAGAGAAAGACGCACATGATGATTCTGCAATACATTTTATTGGCAGAGAGGAAGATGTAATAATGAGCTATGGCAGAATGTATAAAATTGCTGATTACACATTTTGTATTGATAAGGTGTGCGTTAATAAAGCAGACAGAAGGCAGTATGTCGGAGATACGGTGATGAGAGCTTTAGAGGATAAGGCGGTTGCAGAAATCGGTACAACAATAGTTACAAAAGCAACAAAAGAAAGCTTTGAATTTTTCGGACATGAGGGTTATTTTGACATTGGAGAGGAATTTGAAGAAGACGGAATTGTGTATAAAAAAATGAAAAAAGATCTCACAAAGGTAAGAGGCTGTAAAGGGGGTTGCCATAAATGAGCGCACCTCTTGCAGATAGAGTAAGACCTTTAAATGTTGATGATGTGGTAGGACAAAAGCACCTTGTGGGAGAGGGGAAAATGCTTCGGAGAATTATAGAGTCAGGTAAGGTTCCCAATATGATTTTCTATGGTCCGAGCGGAATAGGTAAGACTACGATTGCAAATATAATGGCTAAAAATGCAGGAAAAACACTTCACCGTTTAAACGCAACAACTGCATCAGTGTCAGATATAAAGGATATAATTGCATCACTAAACGGGTTCATGGAGCCTGACGGTGTGCTGTTGTATCTTGATGAAATTCAGCACTTTAATAAAAAACAACAGCAGACCTTGCTGGAGTTTATGGAGAATGGTAAAATAACACTGATTGCGAGCACAACGGAAAATCCGTATTTTTATATTTATAATGCGGTGCTGTCCCGTTCTGTGGTGTTTGAGTTTAAGCCTGTTGAGACAGACGAGATTGTAAATGCGTTGGAAAAATGTATAAAAGTGCTTCAAAATGATGACTACAAAAGCTATAAAATAGAATTTGAAAAAGAGGCATTATATCATATTGCAGAAATTTCTGGCGGTGATGTCAGAAAAGCAATTAATTCGCTTGAAATTTGTATGCTTGCAGCAGTGCCGGACAAAAGCGGAATACTCTTTGTTGGTATGGAGCTTGCACAACAGGCAACGCAAAGGAAATCAATTAAATATGACCGTGACGGTGACAGTCACTACGATATTTTGAGTGCATTTCAGAAATCAATAAGGGGGAGCGACCCTGATGCTGCGGTGCATTATCTTGCAAGATTAGTGAGTGCAGGAGATTTGCAAAGTATTGTGCGACGGCTCATGGTAATTGCCTCGGAGGATATAGGGCTTGCTTATCCTATGGCGGCAACAGTGGTAAAATCATGTGTGGACAGTGCTCTGCAGTTAGGATTTCCGGAGGCAAGAATACCGCTTGCACAGGCTGCGGTATTGCTTGCAACAGCTCCGAAGTCTAATTCTGCAATCAGTGCTATAGATGCCGCAATGGCAGATATAGAAACAATGGACGTGGGAGAAATTCCTGCACATTTGAAGGATGCCCATTATTCAGGTGCACAAAAGCTTGGACATGGAATTGATTATAAATATCCGCATATATATGAAAATAACTATATTAAACAGCAATATCTGCCCGATAAGATAAAGAATAAACAGTATTATGAGTACGGCAACAATAAGACAGAACAGACCGTAAAGGGATATTGGGATAAAATTAAAAAGTAAAACAGGAGAGAAGAAATGGCAAATAAGGACAAAATAAGAAATTTTTGTATAATTGCACATATTGACCATGGAAAATCAACCCTTGCTGACAGACTTTTAGAGCTTACAGGTGAGGTTGAATTAAGGGACATGGAGGAGCAACTGCTTGATAACATGGATCTTGAGCGTGAGAGGGGAATAACAATAAAAGCTCATGCGGTAAGACTCAAGTATAAAGCACAGGATGGAGAGACATATACTTTAAATCTTATAGACACACCTGGACACGTGGACTTTAACTATGAGGTTTCAAGAAGTCTTGCAGCGTGTGAGGGTGCAATTTTAATAGTTGATGCAACACAGGGTATTGAAGCACAGACTCTTGCAAACACATATCTTGCCTTAGAGCATGATTTGGAGATTGTTCCTGTAATAAATAAGATTGATTTGCCGTCTGCACAGCCCGACAGAGCTATTGCGGAGATTGAGGATATAATCGGAATACCTGCAGAGGATGCTCCGCAGGTATCAGCAAAAACAGGTCAGAATGTCGGTGATGTTTTGGAGGCAATTGTAAATAAAATACCTGCACCCAAGGGTGATGAGGAAGCACCATTACAGGCTCTTATATTCGACTCATACTATGACAGCTATAAGGGCGTTATAGTTTATGTGAGAGTGATGGAGGGTAATATTACAGCTGGTGACAGAATACATTTAATGGCAACGGGCGCTGAATTTGATGTTGTAGAGGTTGGAACTCTGCATCCTGGAAGAATGCATCCCACTGATGAGCTTTCGGCAGGTCAGGTTGGATATATTGCCGCAAGTATAAAGAATATTCAGGATACACAGGTTGGTGATACAGTTACCAAAACATCAAACAAGGCAAAAGAGCCGCTACCGGGATACAAAAAGGTAAATCCGATGGTTTATTGCGGAATATATCCTGCTGACGGAGCGCAGTATGACGATTTAAAGGAGGCTTTGGCAAAGCTGCAGTTAAACGATGCCGCACTTATGTTTGAAGCAGAGACTTCAGTTGCACTTGGCTTTGGTTTCAGATGCGGATTTTTGGGACTTCTGCATATGGAAATTATACAGGAAAGACTTGAAAGAGAATATAATCTTGACCTTGTGACAACTGCACCGAGTGTTATATATAAAGTTTATAAAACTGACGGGGAGGTTATAAATGTTGATAACCCGACAAACCTTCCTGCTCCTACTGAAATAGAGCACATGGAAGAGCCTATGGTCAGAGCTGATATAATGGTGCCTACCGATTTTGTGGGAAATGTTATGGAGCTGTGTCAGGAGCGACGTGGTATATTTATTGATATGAAATATATGGAAACCACAAGAGCACAGATTTTCTATGAGTTGCCGTTAAATGAAATTATATATGACTTTTTCGATGCCTTAAAGTCAAGAACAAGAGGATATGCTTCTTTTGATTATGAATTAACTGATTACAGAAAATCCGATCTGGTTAAGCTTGATATTTTGTTAAACGGTGATATGGTGGATGCACTTTCCTTTATAGTTCATAAGGATAACTCATATCAGAGAGCAAGAAAAATGACCGAAAAGCTCAAGGAGGCTATTCCAAGACAGCTTTTTGAGGTGCCAATTCAGGCGGCAATCGGAAACAAAATTATAGCAAGAGAAACCGTTAAGGCAATGCGTAAGGACGTTCTTGCAAAGTGCTATGGCGGCGACATAACAAGAAAGAAAAAGCTTTTGGAAAAACAAAAAGAGGGTAAAAAGAGAATGCGTCAGGTGGGTAATATAGAGGTACCGCAGGAGGCATTTATGAGTGTATTAAAGCTTGACACATAATGCATTTGTACCTTTTGGTGGAAAGGAATTGTGAGGGGTATGAAATTGGGAACAAAGAAGGTTGTCGTTGTAGGAATATTTTCAGCAATTGCGTTTATGCTGCAAATGCTTGGAAGTATTATAGGCTTAAAGGTTGGCGGTTTTTTGGAAATTGAATTTTCAGATTTGCCTGCACTTATAATATCAATGGCATATGGACCCTTGGTTGGAGTGTTGATTGAGCTTGTAAAAAATTTGCTGCATTGTGCAGTAACTACAACAGGCTTTGTGGGAGAATTTGCAAACTTTGCTGTTAACGGAATATTTTGTTTCGTTGCAGGCAGTATTTATAAGAGACATAAGACCTTTAAAACAGCAATAATATCTTTGCTTTTAGGTGTGCTTGCAATGGTTGTGGGCGGAATATTTACAAACCTGTTTGTAATGCTGCCGCTTTATATGCCACAGGCAGAATTTAGTGCAAAGCTTTCGCTTGTGTTAGGGTTAATAGTACCGTTTAATGCGGTCAGAGGTTTAGTACTTGTGCTTATAACATCGCTTTTATATAAGAGAATATCAAGAGTTATCAAGTAAAGAAAGGAATATAGGACATGACAGATTCTTTAGTTAGCTGGATTGTTAATGCTTTTTCGGGTACAATACCAAAGGAGCTTATTGTGTTTTTTGTATCCATGTTGCCTATTTTAGAGCTCAGAGGCTCAATTTTAGCCGCAGGATTTTTGAAGATGGAATTTTTGTCCACATATATTATTGCTGTAATTGGAAATATGTTGCCAATACCGTTTATATTATTGTTTATTGATAAAATATTTGTGTGGCTGAAAAGAACAAGACTCAAAGGCTTTGTTGAAAAGCTTGAAAATAAGGCTATGTCGAAATCAGACCAGATAAGAAAGTATGGAAGATTTGGACTTTTTCTGTTCGTGGCAATACCTTTGCCCGGTACGGGTGCATGGACAGGAAGTCTTATCGCGGCAATGCTAAGAATGAAAACAAAGGACGCATTACCATGGGTATTTTTAGGTGTATTGTGTGCAGGTTTGATTATGAGTCTTTTATCATTCGGAATTATTAAGCAAATTATTTAGAAGGAGTAAGAAAAATGAGTAATATGCAACCTGTTAGATTAAGTCCTGCATTCAAGGATTATCTTTGGGGCGGAACAAAGCTAAAGACAGACTTTAATAAAAAATCAGAGCTTGAAAAGGTGGCGGAAAGTTGGGAGCTGTCTACACATAAGGATGGCGAAAGTATAGTTTCAACAGGGGATTTTAAAGGTGAAAAGCTTTCTGAATATATTAAAAAGAATCCGTATGACGTGCTTGGTAAAAATGCACGTTCATTTGACTTTTTTCCGATATTAATAAAATTTATTGATGCAAAAGATAATCTGTCAATTCAGGTACACCCTGATGACGAATATTCTCTTGAAAAAAACGGAGAGTACGGAAAGACAGAAATGTGGTACATACTCGATTGTGAGGATGACGCATTTTTGTATTATGGATTTACGAAAGAAATAACTAAAGAAGAGTTTAAACAAAGAATAGAAAACAATACTTTATTAGAGGTTTTGAATGCTGTTAAGGTAAATAAAGGAGATGTGTTCTTTATTGAGGCAGGAACTGTTCATGCGATAGGAAAGGGTATTGTTATTTGTGAAATACAGCAAAATTCTAACATGACATACAGAGTCTATGACTATGACAGACGTGATAAAGACGGAAATGCACGTCCGTTACATATTAAAGAGGCAATAGAGGTGTCTAAAACAGAGTCGGCAAAGAATTATAAGGCAGATGGTGATATTCTTGCAAAGTGTAAATATTTTACGGTAGAAAAAGCTGAAATTGATAGCGAAAAGAGTTTTAAAATGACATCAGATTGCTTTAAGTCGGTTATTGTTACAAATGGTAGCGGTGAGCTTAAAATGGATGATTTTTCATGCACACTTCAAAAGGGTGACAGTGTATTTATTCCTGCTCAGGACGGAGAATTTACAGTTTGCGGAGAGTGTGAATTGATAATATCCTATGTATAAGGAAGATAATAATGATTTACAGATTGTTTGATTT
>JAFQNU010000054.1 GCA_017420825.1 Clostridia bacterium | reverse complement strand
GGCAAAAATCAGCAGACGTGAATTTGTATTTAACGATGAAAGTTCATTATCGAGAGAATAAAGCCTTTCCCAATATTTATCAAGATTGTTCTTATATATTTCTTTGTTTTCTGCATCAATTTTACAAAGTGCATCATATATGGATTCAGTCATTTTTACAGCATTTTTTGGCGATGTCCATATATGCTCGTCATATCCCTTACGATCGAATTCGGGAGTACATACATCCATAAGATTTAAAACAGTAGTTTTTTCTGTATCAATTGATTTTAAGATTTCGTCAATCCAACTATCAGATTTTCCGCCTGTATAGATGAATAATTTGCTGTTTTCTATGTCAATAATATCCTTTGGTGTCGGCTCATATGTATGGCTTTCACTTCCGGGAGGAATAAGCATTTTTATTGCGGAATCATCTTCTGTAAGCTGACGTGCAAAATCATATGCAGGGAAATTGGTTGCAATAATATCAGGAGTTTGAATATTTACGTTTGTACAGCCCGATAATAACATAAGAGTCGGTATAATAAAAAATAATTTTTTCATGAGTTTTCCTTTCAGATTATCTGCATTGAGAGCATAGTCCGTATAAAACGGATTTTTTTGTGTCAAGAGTAAAATTATGTTCAGCTAATATATGATTGCTAACTCGTGTCAGATGTTCACAGTCAAGATGAACAAGCTTTCCACATTGTGAACATTTTAAGTGAAAATGATCGCTGCAGTGCATGCCGTCACCTGTGTATTGATAAACAATGCTTTTGCCGTCGTCTCCATGAAGACGTAAAAGTTCTCCGTCTTCTACCATTTTTGAAATTCTCCGATATATTGTACTTTTACCTGAGCCATCAGGACAAATAGAAGAAATTATTTCATTAATAGACAATTGTTTCGAAATGTTTTTTTTAAAATAATCGATTAAAATTGTTTTTTGTTTAGTCTTATACATAAAATCACCATAAATTTGAGAATTACTCTCATATTATACAACCGATTTTAAGAAAAGTCAATAAAAAAACATAATTATATTATTTTTATTAATGAAAATATATTGATTTTTATCAAAATTTCTGATATACTTAACATAATGATTAATTTTAGGAGGATTACATAATGAAAAAGCATACAAAAATAATATTATCACTTATGTTAGCCGGTTCAATGTGTCTGCCGCTTACAGCTTTGGCAGACGAGGAAGTAACAGAGGTTGTTGAAGTAGAAGAAATTTCTGAAATTGTTGAAGAAACAGAGGAAGTAGTTTTTCCTGATATGCCTGATAACTGGACAACCGAAGCTTTAAAAAGAGCTGTTAAAAATGGTTTGTTAAATGGATCTGACGGAAAAATTCTGCCTGACGATAACATAACAAGAGCGCAGATGGCAGCTATTATTGTGCGAGCTTTTGGAGTAAACAAAGAGGCTGATATTTCGGCATTCCCCGATGTTTCTGAAAGTAAATGGTATTATTCGGAATTTGCAAAAGCAGTGTACATGAAAGCATTTGGTGGAACAGATGACGGAAAATTAAATCCTGATAACTTTATAACTTTTTCTGAATGTTTTACAGTTGTAACAAGAGTATTTGATTTGGGTGAATCAGACGAAAAATGTCTTGATGCATTTTCTGATGCCGATGAAATTAAGGAATGGGCAAAACCATATCTTTCAAGTGTAGTAGGTAATGGATATTGGAATGGTGTTGAGGGTGAGTTAAAACCAAATGATTATATAACACGTTCTGAGTTTGCTGTTCTTATGGATAATCTTATAAAAACCTATATTACAGAGCCGGGTGTTTATAAGGAACTTGAGGATGGTAATATATTGATTAAATCTGCCGATGTTGTCATTGAGAAGCTTGAGAGCGATGACATAATTATTATCGGTGATGGTGTTGAAGGCGATGTAAAGCTTATTGATATAGTTTCAACAGGAGAAATTATAGGAAGAGGCGGTAATATTGCTGTTACAGGAACGGTACATGATGTAAGTGCCTGCACACTTGATACCTTTATAGATTTGTCAAATATAGAGAACAGAACAGGTCATGCTAAGGGAACAGCTGGAGCTACAAAACCACTAATACAGCTTGGTGTGATTGAATTAATGCCGTAATGTTGTAAATTATAACAAAAAATCCGAACTGTGTAAGGTTCGGATTTTTTATGTTTTGGTGCGGATAACAGGACTTGAACCTGCATGAAATCGCTTTCACATGGACCTGAACCATGCGCGTCTGCCAATTCCGCCATATCCGCATAAAATGTCATTTAAATCCTAATAATAATATCATAAAAATAGTAATATGTCAATAATATAAATTAAATTTTATTAAATTCTTTAAAAATGCTTGACAAAAACAAAAAATAATGTCATAATATTAGTAATGACTATGAAAAAGACAGTAGCTGTATGGTAGTTATAAGAGAGAGAATGTCGAGGCTGAAAGCATTCTTTAATGGATTACAGTGAACACCACTTTGGAGTTGCGTATTGAAAGGCAAAAGCTTATTAGATATAGCCGTCATACCCTGCGTTATGGGAAATTAAGTGACAGCGAGAGCTGTAATTAGGGTGGAACCGTGCAAAAGTATATTGCATCCCTAAGCATTAAAAGGCTTAGTGGGTGTTTTTTTATTTACAGGAGGAAAGAAAAAAATGAGTGAAATGAACGAATTACAAATTTTAAGACATTCTGCGTCTCATGTAATGGCGCAGGCGGTAAAGAGATTGTTCCCGGAAACAAAGATTGCAATAGGACCGGCAATAGACAACGGTTTTTATTATGACTTTGACACTGAGCACACCTTTACACCTGAGGATTTGGAAAAAATTGAGGCAGAAATGAAGAAAATTGCGAAGGAGAATTTAAAGATTGAGCGATTTGAATTAAGTCGTGAAGAAGCACTTGAGCTTATGAAAGATGAACCATATAAGATAGAACTTATCAATGAGCTGCCGAAAGATGCTGTTATATCATTTTATAAGCAGGGAGAGTTTACAGACCTTTGTGCAGGCCCTCACGTTGCATATACAAGCAAAATAAAGGCATACAAGCTTTTGAGTGCAACAGGTGCATATTGGAGGGGTGATGAGAAGAACAAAATGCTTCAGAGAATTTATGCAACTGCATTTTCAAATAAGGAAGATTTAACTGCTCATTTAGAACAGCTTGAGGAGGCTAAAAAGAGAGACCACAATAAGCTTGGACGTGAACTTGAGTTGTTTACAACCTCTGAGATTATTGGTCAGGGTTTGCCTATTATGCTTCCTAAAGGTGCAAGAATTATTCAACTTTTGCAAAGATTTGTTGAGGACGAAGAACAAAAAAGAGGTTGGCAGTTAACCAAAACACCGCTTATGGCAAAGAGTGATTTGTATAAGGTTTCGGGACATTGGGACCACTATCAGGACGGAATGTTTGTTTTGGGTGACGAAGAAAAGGATAAGGAAGTATTTGCACTACGTCCTATGACTTGTCCGTTCCAGTATCAGGCTTTCTTGAACAGAGGACGCTCATACAGAGATTTACCAATGAGACTTAACGAAACCTCAACATTATTCAGAAATGAAGCATCGGGAGAAATGCATGGTCTTATAAGAGTAAGACAATTTACTATTTCAGAAGGACATTTAATGTGTACCCCTGAACAGCTTGAAGGTGAATTTAAGGGTTGTCTTGAACTTGCAATATACATGTTAAAAACTCTCGGCTTGTATGAAGATGTGTCATATAGATTCTCACAATGGGATCCTGATGACAGAGAGAAATATATTGGTACAGACGAGCAATGGGATGAAGCACAGGGCATGATGAAGAAAATTCTTGACCATCTTGAAATACCATATAAAATAGGTGTTGGTGAGGCTGCATTCTATGGTCCGAAGCTCGATATCCAGATAAAGAATGTTCATGGTAAAGAAGATACCTTGATTACTATTCAGATTGACCAAATGCTTGCTGAAAAGTTTGGCATGGAGTATGTTGATAAAGACGGCATAAAGAAAAATCCGTATATTATTCACAGAACTTCTATTGGTTGTTATGAGAGAACTCTTGCACTGTTAATTGAAAAATATGCAGGAGCCTTCCCGGTATGGCTTGCACCTGTACAGGTTAAGCTTTTAGCAATTGCTGACAGACATCTTGATTATGTATATGAGGTTAAGAAAAGACTTGAAGATGCAGGAATTATTAGAATTGAGGTTGATGACCGCTCTGAAAAGATTGGTTATAAAATTAGGGAAGCTCAGCTTGAAAAGGTTCCGTATATGCTCGTAATTGGTGATAAGGATATTGAAAATAATACCGTATCTGTACGTTCTAGAAAAGACGGAGACATTGGTGCTATGAGTATTGATGAATTTATTGAAAAAATCTGTGAAGAAGTAAGAACAAAGAAATTATAATTAGTGTTAAACAGCGGCAAAATGCCGCTGTTTAAATTTTTAGCATATTTTTTAAACGCTGTTCATAGAATTGTACTGTAATTCTAACGAAAGGAATGATTATATGGAGCAGGAGAGATGTTTGGAAATTTTATATGAGGGAAAAGAGAGGATAGCTGTTGAAGGTGATATAATTGTACCGGATGTTAAGGCAGATGTGTTAAAGGTTTTACAGGTAGATGCATCATGTCATATAACGGACAAGGGTATTACAAGCGGAGGTATTTTCTTAGAGGGTATATTAAATGTAAATATATTATATATTCCTGACGGTGAGGATGAGAGTACAGGCTGTATAAAGGCATCGTTTGATTTCCGAGACAGATTTGAATTGGGTGATATTGATGACAGTGCAAAGTTAGCAATATCATCTGATGTTATTAAAATTGATTTTACACTGTTAAATTCGAGAAAGCTTGCAATTAAATCGGCTGTTTGTGTAGAATACGAGGTTATTGGAAGTAAACAGAATAAAATAAACCAATGTGAGATTGGTGAGGGAGCGGAATGTATTTGTGATTGCTTTGTAGAGAATGCCATTGCATGTAATGACGATGGAGAATTTATAATCCAAGACAGCATTGAAATACCATCAACAAGAGTATCAGCAAAGGAAATACTAAAGACCGATGCAAAAATTTCTAATAAAGAGATAAAGGCTGTTTCTGGAAAGGTTATCGTAAAGGGTGTTGTAAATGTCTGCGTTCTTTACCTGACCTGTGATGGTGGAGTGGATTTTTGTGAAAGTGAATTTCCTTTTACTGAGGTTTTTGATTTATATAACTGTGACCCAAATGATGAGTGCAGTGTAAAGCTATCAATATGTGATATAACATCTTCATTAGAGCCTGACAGTGAATCTGACATGCGAATTATAAATATAGAGTGTCTTGTTGGAGCATCAGTGAGAGCGAATTGTTATAATGAAATAAATTGGACATCGGATTGTTACTATGTAGGGAAGGATACACAGTTAATATATGACGAAAGGGAGGTAAATTGTTTTGGAGGAAGAATACAACAGCAAAAATCAATAAAGGAAATAATTGTGCCTGATACAAATCTTCCTCCGGTTATGAGAATTTATAATGTTATAGCTGAGCTTGACGGAACGAGAATGATATCCAATAATGGCGAGGTGGACGTTGAAACCAGGTTGAAGGTATATGTATTATACCTTACAGACAACAAAAAATGTGCAGTATATTCGTTTAAAAAAGATATACCTCTTAGCTTTAACTTTAGTTGTGATACGGCTCGTGAAGGTATGAAAGTGAATTATAATTGCTGTATTGACCATATAAGCTATAATATGAATTCAATGGGTGAGATAGAGTTAAGATGTATAATTGATTTTGATATATGCCTTGGTGAAAAAAAGAAAATCAGGGTTATATCCGATGTGAATGTATGTGACAAGACTGATAAAAATGATATTATAATCTATTTTGCAAAAGATGGTGACACTTTATGGAGTGTTGCAAAAAAATATGCAGTTAAGGTTGATGATATTTGTAAAATTAATTCACTTGAGAGTGATAGTGTATTGACAGGTCAGAAACTTCTTATTCCTTGTTGATTTTTGTTGACTTTTACTATTAATTCCTGTATAATTACATTAACAAATAATGTAAAGGAGAAATACCATGAGAGTTTATGAAAATCCACAGTTAATTCATGAAAATATTGAGAAACAGAGATCATATTACATACCATATGATAGTCTTGAAAAGGCTTTAGAGGGTAAAAAGGAAAAGTCGGCTTATTATATGCTTTTAAATGGAGAGTGGGATTTTAAGTTCTATAAAAGGGATATAGATGTATGTGATGATATTTCTGATTGGGATAAAATACCTGTTCCGTCTTGCTGGCAAATGCACGGATACGAAGATCCTAATTATGCAAATGTAAATTATCCACACCCTGTTGACCCGCCATATGTTCCTGATGAAAATCCATGCGGAATTTATCG
>JAFQNU010000053.1 GCA_017420825.1 Clostridia bacterium | reverse complement strand
TTGACTGCTACATGACAGATGAATATGCAGTTGGTGTAAGCAAGGTTCCGTTCCATAGCGGAATACAAACCGAAAGCTTTTACCTTCTTGCAAAAAAATGCGAAAATCCACGACACTCGAAGGATTTACAGCCGATATATTTAAGATATATAGTAAATGATGAAATTCCTCAGATAGGAGAACAGTATCTCTGGGATAAGGGCAGAAAAATTGGTCTCATGAACAAGAATATAGGGTTTATAGGATATCGCCCTGTTAAAAGAATTGTAGGCTCAAAAATCGGAAGCCTCAAGCTCTCAATAATTATTCCTCAGATTTATTCAAGGGATGTACAGATTGAGAAGGTAAACAAGGATATATATATCAGAATACATAACACCTTTATTGCTTTTTATGCACTCAATTATAATAAGGACGTCAGAATTGAAGAGATTGAAAACTTTACAATGATTTCTCTTTATAATCAGCGTGTAAAGCCAAGGGAATTAAAGATTGAAGATTATTACAAATATGCAAATGGAGTTGTGTTTGCAGTTGCGGATGCGTCTGAGTGCAGCTTTGAGGAATTTATGAAAAGAGAAAAGAAGCTTGAGGTTAAAAAGTGGAAAACCTCACACTCAAGACAAAGCTTTATGAGAAATGTGTATTTTGAATATGAGAATAAAAGTCTTGAAATAGAGTATGATGTTGAGTGCTGCGGGGTAAAATATGCCTTAATAGACGGTGAGCTTGCAAAAAACAAATACTATTGGGACTCCCTGCATGGAGATTGTGACGAAAACGCCTTGAAAGAAATAATCGAATAATTTATAAAAAACACTTGATTTTTGGAATAAAATGTAGTATAATAATAAAAAAACAAAACATATGTTCGAAAAAAACAAGAAAGGTTTATAAAGATTATGGCTGAAGAAAAGGTAATTGATAATAAGACCGCAACAGATGCGGAGAAGAAAAAGGCACTTGCCTCGGTTTTTGAAAATATTGAAAAGACATATGGTAAGGGCAGTATAATGAAGCTTGGAGATACAACAGGTATTGAGGTGGATGTAATTCCGACAGGCTCAATGACTCTTGATATGGCATTGGGAGTAGGCGGTGTGCCTAAGGGCAGAGTTATAGAAATTTATGGTCCTGAATCATCAGGTAAGACAACGGTTGCACTCCATATTGTTGCAGAAGCACAAAAAAGAGGCGGCGAGGCGGCATTTATAGATGCAGAGCATGCACTTGACCCTCTCTATGCACAAAAGCTTGGTGTTGATATTGATAACTTAATTGTTGCTCAACCCGATACAGGCGAACAGGGACTTGAAATTGCAGAAACGCTTGTAAGGAGCGGTGCGCTTGATATAATTGTTGTTGACTCGGTTGCAGCGCTTGTTCCGAGAGCAGAAATAGAGGGTGAAATGGGTGATTCCCATGTTGGCTTGCTTGCAAGACTTATGTCACAGGCATTAAGAAAGCTTACAGGTATCACAAGTAAAACAGGCACAACTGTTATCTTTATCAATCAGCTTCGTGAAAAGGTTGGAGTTATTTACGGAAATCCCGAAACAACTCCGGGCGGAAGAGCTTTAAAATATTTTGCATCTGTAAGACTTGACGTAAGAAAGCTTGAGGTAATTAAAAACGGTACAGAAATAATAGGAAACAAAACAAGGGTAAAGGTAGTTAAGAATAAGGTTGCTCCTCCGTTTAAAGAGGCAGAGTTTGATATTCTGTATGGTGAGGGTATTTCAAAGGAGGGCAATCTCTTAGATGTTGCCGTAAGCATGAATATTATTCAGAAAAGCGGCGCATGGTTCTCATATGAGGGCGAAAGACTTGGACAGGGCAGAGACAATGTTAGAAAGTATATG
>JAFQNU010000052.1 GCA_017420825.1 Clostridia bacterium | reverse complement strand
TTCTAAAGAATAGCCGTATGTTGCAAGTATCTCATCATACTTACCGTTAGCCTTGATATTAGCAAGACCTTTGTTGAACATTTCGATAAGTTCAGGATTTTCACCCTTCTTAACAGCAAATCCATACTGTGCAGGATTTAATACTTCTCCGACTGTCTTTAAGTTAACATCACCGTTCTCAATAGCCCATCCGATAACTGAGAAATCTTCAAAACAAGCATCGTCAACGCCGTTAATTACAGCCTGATACATTGCTGTTGAATCCTCATAATATGAAATTTCAAATCCAATCTTATCCTTTATGCTCTCAGCATATTCAAGTCCCATTGTTCCATTCTTTGCCGCAACTGTCTTTCCTGCAAGGTCAGCCTCTGTTGCAATTGTTGAATCAGCAGCAACTGTTAAAATCTGACCATCTGCAAAATATCCTTCTGAAAAATCAAATGTTTCTTTTCTTTCATCATTGATTGTCATGCCTGCAATCATTGCATCTGCCTGTCCTGACTGAACAGCACCCATAGCTGCCTTAAAGCCTTCATTGTGCATCTCATATGCAAATCCCTGATCCTCTGCTATTGCAGCAACAATGTCCATATCAACACCAATATACTTGTTCGTATCAGTATCAAGGAACTCAAACGGAGCAAAGCTGTTATCTGAATAAATAACATATACATTTTCTCCTGATTTTTCACCGTTTCCTCCGCATGCAGCCATGCCGGCACACATAACCAAAGCCAATGCCATTGTAATAATTTTCTTCATTATTATACCTCTTTTCAATATATTTTTGATAATTATATCACAAGAGAGATAAAAATGCAATAGTTAAATTAAAAATTAGTTATATTTACCTATATACATTGACAAACATTATAGCTCTATGCTATAATACAGAAAAAAAGAAATGAGGATAGCTATTATGCAGACTTTAATTAACGAGAATAAGACATGGATTGATGATTTATGGCAAAAAATTGACAACAAGCTTTCAATGGTTGCTAAAAGGAGCTACGAAAAGCTTCCATACTCCGCACAAAACGGAATACATGACGATTATTCATCTCCCGACAAAGTTTCCTGGTGGACAAACGGTTTTTGGGGCGGCATGCTATGGCTGATGTATAAAGAAACAGGAAAAGAAATATATAAATCCGCTGCCGAACATTCAGGTGAGTTGCTCGATTATGCTCTTGATAATTATGATGGTCTTCACCATGATGTTGGTTTCATGTGGCATCTTACTGCCGGTGCCGATTACAGAATAACAGGTAATAAAAAAGCAAGAAATACAAATCTTTTTGCCGCAGCAACCCTTGCATCAAGATATAATATTGAGGGCGGTTTTATCCGTGCCTGGAATGATGAAGGAAGTGAGGGCTGGACAATAATAGATTGTCTCATGAATATTCCACTACTATACTGGGCATCTAAGGAATTGGAAGATGACCGTTTCACTAAAATTGCAATGAAACACGCTGACATGGCTTTAAGAGACCATATCAGAGCAGACGGAAGTGTAAATCATATTGTTGAGCACGACACCAAAACAGGTGATGTTATAAAAATTTATGGCGGTCAGGGGTATGATGAAAACTCGTGCTGGTCAAGAGGACTTGCGTGGGCTGTATATGGGTCAATAATCTCATACAAACACACTGGTAAAAAAGACTACCTTGACGCTGCAATAAAGACAGCAAATTACTTCATTGCAAACTGTATACAAACAGAGTACCTTCCTCTTCTCGATTTCAGACAGCCTAAAGAGCCTTTATATTATGATTCAACTGCCGGATTGTGCACTGCCTGCGGTCTTTTGGAAATTTCAAAATGTGTTTCTGAACAAGAGGGCAAAATGTACACCGACGCAGCAATAAAGATTATCAGAGCTACTGCTGAAAAATGCTGTAATCTTGATGAAGATGTTGATTATATTGTCGGTATGGGTTCTGAAAGATATCCGTTTAAAGATGCAGACATGAAGGGCATACATATTCCGATTATATATGGAGATTTCTTCATGGTCGAAGCTTTGTTAAAGCTCAGAGGAAACGATTTTCTTATCTGGTAAAACACAAAACGTGCGGAAATTCTTCCGCACGTCTTTCTTTATGCTGTTACAATTTTACTCGCATTCTGCAAATTCAGCTTTTCAACAGCTTCCTCACGCATTTTATATTTTAATATTTTTCCAGCCGCATTCATTGGGAAACCATCCACAAAATCAACATATCTCGGAACCTTATGCTTTGCCATATGGTCAAGCACATATTTTTTCATTTCCTCTTCGCTTGACTCTTCCCCGTCCTTTAACACAATACATGCCATTATCTCTTCACCGTAATCCTTATCGGGAACACCTATGACCTGTACATCCTTGATTTTCGGGTGAGTATATAAGAAATCCTCAATTTCCTTCGGATAAATATTCTCTCCACCTCGGATAATCATATCCTTTATTCTGCCTGTAATCTTGAAATTACCATCAGGAGTTCTTCTTGCAAGGTCACCCGAATGCAACCATCCTTCTGAATCAATCGCTGCCGCTGTTGCTTCGGGCATTTTATAATAGCCCTTCATAATATTATATCCTCTTGCAACAAACTCTCCGTCTACATTATCAGGAAGCTCCTCATTTGTTTCAGGGTCAACTATTTTACACTCAACTCCGAAAATTGGTCCTCCGACAGTATTAACTCTTGTTTCAATAGAATCGGTTGTTTTACTCATTGTAGTCGCAGGTGATGCCTCTGTCTGTCCATATGTTATACATATTTCGGGCATATGCATCTTTTCAATAACTTCCTGCATTGTCTTTATAGGACATGGACTTCCTGCCATTATTCCCGTTCTCATATTTGAAAAATCTGTTTTATCAAAATCCTCATGTCCAAGCATTGCTATAAACATTGTAGGAACACCATGGAAACAGGTTATTTTTTCCTGATTAATACATTTCAATCCTTTTCGTGGTGAGAAAGCAGGAATTGGAGACATTGTAACACCATGTGTTACTGATGCTGTCATTGCAAGCACCATTCCAAAACAATGGAACATTGGCACTTGAATCATCATTCTGTCAGCAGTTGACAAATCCATACAGTCTCCTATTGCCTTACCATTATTTATAACGTTATAGTGTGTGAGCATTACACCCTTAGGGAAGCCTGTGGTACCTGATGTGTACTGCATATTTGCAACATCATGTTTATCAATGGTCTTTCTTATTTTTTCAACTTCTGAATATGGTACCTTATCTGCCTCATCCATAGCCTCATCCCATGTATAACAGCCTTCAATCTCACAATCCACTGTAATGATATTTTTTAAATACGGGAACTTTTTAAGGTCAAGTCTTCCCTTTTTAGCTGTCTGTAACTCAGGGCACAATTCCTTTATTATGGATACATAGTCAGAATCCTTATATCCGCCAACCATAACAAGTGTATGCGTATCTGATTGCTTTAACAAATATTCAGCCTCATGTATTTTATATGCAGTATTTACTGTTACAAGTACACAGCCAATTTTAGTTGTTGCCCAGAAGGTTATATACCATGCAGGAACGTTTGTTGCCCATATCGCAATATGATCTCCCTTCTTAACTCCCATTGCAAGTAATGCTCTTGCAAAACGGTCAACATCATCTCTGAACTGCGGATATGTTCTTGTATAGTCAAGCTCTGTGTATCTGAACGCATACTGATTTGGAAATTCCTCACAAACTCTGTCTAAAACATCGGGGAATGTATAGTCAATGAGTCTTTCCTTTGGCCAGATATATTTTCCTGCTTTTCTGTTATCATCCTGGAGCGGATGCTTATGAGATTTCTTATAAGGCTTAATATATTCTGCAAAATGAGGGAATACAATACCTGCATCACTAAGCTCAGGTGCCCATCTCTTAACCCACTCAAGTGTAATATATCCACTGTAATTAATACTTCTTAATTGTATCATCACATCACTTATGGGCATATCACCTTCGCCCATCATTTTGTATGTAACTACACCGTCGTTTATAACTGAATCCTTAACATGGACATATTTAATATATTTACCAATATTTTCTATTGTTTCCTTAGGAGCTTCATTAAAAAATCTGTATGGGTGATGAACATCCCACAAAGCCGCAACATTTTCATCATTTACTGTATCAAGCAGGTTGCAAAGTCTCTTTGTATCTGCATATGCTCCGTTTGTTTCAACAAGCAATATGACATTGTTTTCCTTTGCAAGAGGAATTAATTTTTTCAATGCGTCAATAACAACACCATCATCTATTTCTGCGTCAGGTGCGGGATTTCTGTCCGCTAATATTCTTATAAAGCTTGAACCAAGTTTTGCGGCAACCTTAATATATTCTGTAACCTCCGCAATACTCTCTTCCAAGGACTCACTCTCCCCCAAAACACATCCTGTTGACATACATGGGATTTCTACCCCTATTTTCTTGAGTTTTTCAGCTGTTTGAGTACAATTTACCTCTGAAAAAGGTGATCTTGCAAATTCCGAGCGCAATTCTCTTACTTCAATACCATCAAATCCAAGGTCCTTTGCCATTGTATAAACATCTGTCCAGTCGTAATTGGGACATCCCAAGGTTGAAAATGCAATTTTCATATTTTACCAATCCTTTCAATTTCTGATACCGAAATAAAAAGTCTCTTGCAAATAACTGCAAGAGACGAAATAATTCCGCGGTACCACTCTTTTTGGTGTTGACACCCACTCAATGACATCTTCAATGTCCTCTCCAATAACGTCGGAGACAACGGTCACACCTACTTACAATATGTGTTCAGCTGACTGCTCCGGGGCGAGCTCGCACACTGTTTCAACCATTGTTTTTCAGCAACCAACAACTCTCTTAGGGCTTGAAAACAGGACTTATTCCCCATCATCGCATTTCTATTCAATTTTACTATATTATATCATATTAAAAAGTTAATTGTCAATATGTCTATTTTGCCAATTATCGACATTAGCAAAATATTTTTTTGTAAAAAACAAACAATTATATTTCCATCATTATCGGTAATATCATCGGTGTACGGTTTGTTGTTTCGTAAATATATTTTGAAATATTATTTTTTATATGACTCTTGGTAACAGTCCAGTCATTTACCGAATGCCTGTTACAACGCAGGATTGTTTCTCTTGCAATACCTCTGATACTGTCAATGACGTCCTCTGCCTCTCTGACATACACAAAACCTCTTGATATAATATCCGGCCCTGAAACTATTTCTCCTGTTTTTGAGTCAAGCGTAGCAACAACAATTATCAATCCATCCTGCGCCAACAGCTTTCTGTCTCGTAGAACTATATTACCGACATCACCAACACCAAGACCATCTACAAGAATTTTTCCTGACGGAACTGTTCCGTTCAGCCTTGCTCCCATATCATCTATTTCAAGGACTGAACCATTTGACATTATAAATACATCTTCATCCTTCATTCCTATCATTTCAGCAAGCATTTTATGCTGAATAAGATGTCTGTGCTCACCATGTACAGGTATAAAATACTTAGGCTTTACAAGCGAAAGAATTAATTTCAATTCCTCACTGCAGGCATGACCTGAAACATGAACTTCAGCCAACGATTTATATATTACCTCTGCCCCTGTTTTGAACAGTTCATTAACAACTGCCGCAACGGTTTTCTCATTTCCGGGAATAGGTGTTGCGGAAATAATAATCAAGTCATTTTTTGTAATTTCGACCTTTCTGTGATCAGAGAATGCCATTCTTGTCAGAGCACTCATAGGCTCACCCTGGCTGCCTGTTGTAATAATCACAAGCTGATGATCCTGATATTTCTTAACATCTTCAATGGGAATCATTGTTCCTTCGGGAATTTTAAGATACCCAAGAGTTGAAGCAACATCAATTATATT
>JAFQNU010000005.1 GCA_017420825.1 Clostridia bacterium | reverse complement strand
AAGGTGATATTCACGATATAGGAAAAAATATAGTAAAGGTTCTTTTGGAAAATTACGGCTTTGATGTAAGAGACTTAGGCAAGGATATAGCGCCCGAAGCAGTTCTTGAGGCTGTTGTATCATGCCATGCACCATTATGCGGATTGAGTGCACTTATGACAACAACAGTTGCGGCTATGGAGGAAACTGTAAAGCTGATAAAGGAAAATGCACCTTGGTGTAAGGTTGTAGTTGGCGGAGCGGTTCTAACACAGGAGTATGCCGATATGATAAAAGCTGATAAGTATGCAAAAGATGCTATGGAAACAGTAAGATATGCAGAAAAAATCAACAATTCGCTTTAAATGTTATAAACCCTTCCGAAAATTACGGAAGGGTTTTAGTTAAAATGACAGTTTTATATTTATTTTATACACTAACACTTTACTATGCTAATGTGTTAGTGTATAATTGTATTATAGAATAATGAAAGGAATGTGAACATTAGTGGATAATGATAAAATGAAAAAACAACTTTACGAGGTTTTTGCATCACTTGACACACCTGAAAAGGTTGAAAAAATGCTTGAAGATTTATGCACACATAAGGAAATAGAATATATGGCACAGCGTATTGAGGGGGCAAAGCTCTTAATGAGCGGAAATACTTACAATCAGATTATAGCTAAAACCAACATATCAACTGCAACACTTGGCAGAATTAACAGGTGTATTCAATACGGCAGTGGCGGATATTCAGGTTTACTTAAAAATTATTTGAAGGATTGAGAAAAATGTTAAAACAATTGATGTCAACAGAGGACAGTATAATATATTCATTAAAAACCTTATACAAAAAATCGGGCTACAGTGAGTTTAAAATGCGAAGGTTTGAGGAATATTCAATGTATGCACAAAACAAAAGCTTTCTTATGAGTGAGGATATAATAACCTTTAATGGTATGGGCGGAAAATTACTTGCCTTGAAGCCTGATGTAACCCTGTCTATTGTAAAGAACACAAAGGCAGATACCGATAATACCGAAAAAATTTTCTACAGGGAAAGTGTGTTCAGAGCGGATAAGCAATCACATGAATATAAGGAAATAAATCAGATTGGACTTGAGGTGCTTGGAAATATAGATAAGCTTGCAACAGTGGAGATATTACAGCTTGCAATGAAGTCTCTTGAGGTAGTCAGTCCTGATTATATTCTTGACATTTCTCATATGGGGTTGATTATGTCGTGTCTTGATGATTTGGAGCAGGCACAGGCAAGGGAGGAAATATTGGGGTGTATAGGCTCGAAAAATATTCATGACCTTAAAAACATATGCATGAAATATTCAGTGGATGATGATATTTCTGATAGGATTGTTAAGCTTGTTGGTGTGGGTGCGGATATAAAGAACGCATTGGAAATGTTAAAACCGCTTATTATTTCTGATGGCATGAAGAATGCGTATGACGAGCTGTTTGAAATTTATGAGTTGTTAAATTTGCTTGGTTGTTCTGATAAAATCAGGATTGATTTATCTTTAATTAATGATATTGATTACTATAATGGTATTGTTATGAAGGGATATATAAAGGGTATTCACAAAGATATATTATCAGGCGGAAGATATGATAATCTGACACAAAAGTTCAATAAATCAATAGGAGCAATGGGTTTTGCAATTTATATGGGAGATCTGCTGTATTTTTATTCTGATAAAAATGATTATGATGCAGATGTACTTATTTTGTATAATGAAAATTCTGACCTGTCAGCAGTAGTTTATGAAGCTGAAAAGTTAAGGAGTGAGGGCAGAATTGTAAGAGTGGATAACAAGATACCTAAGAATTTCAAATATCTTGAGTTAGAACAATTATAAGGGAGAAGATTATGCTTAATGTTGCACTGCCCAAGGGACGTTTGGGCAATAAAGTATATAATATGCTCGAGGCTATCGGTTATGAGTGTAAGGAAATCATGGAGGATAGCAGAAAGCTGATATTTATAAATGAGAATACAGGAGTAAAATATTTTTTAGTAAAGCCTTCTGATGTTGCTATATATGTTGAATACGGTGCTGCAGATATAGGATTTGTAGGTAAGGATATTTTGCTAGAACAAAGCTCAGACGTATATGAACTGCTTGATTTGGGGTTGGGAAAATGTAAGATGGCGGTTGCCTCGATAAATGATTTCAGAGATGACCCGAAGAGACCGTTGCGTGTGGCAACAAAATTTCCTAATATTGCAAGAGGCTATTACGATACAAAAAATCGTGAAATAGAAATTATAAAGCTTAGCGGCTCAATAGAAATAGCACCTGTTCTTGGACTGTCTGATGTAATAGTTGATATAGTTGAGACAGGAAAAACTCTTATTGAAAACGGCTTGAGTGTTGTTGAGGATATAGTGCCGATAAGCGCAAGAATGATAGCAAATAAGTCCTCTTACAAGTTCAAGGAAAAGGAAATTGAGAAAATAGTTACAGAACTGAAAAAGGGAGAATATAAATGATTAAAATATATGATGGTGATATATCACAGGAGAAATTCTCAACAGAGAAATACAAAGCTATACCGAAATTGAACCGATAGTACGTGAAATAATAGATAACGTAATAAAGAACGGTGATAAACAGGTGAAGGAGTACACAAAAAAATTTGATGGTGCAGATCTTGATACTCTTTTAGTAAGTGATAAGGAAATAGAAGAGGCAGTTGAGAGAATTGACAAGAATTTTT
>JAFQNU010000051.1 GCA_017420825.1 Clostridia bacterium | reverse complement strand
CTGATGTATATTCAACAGCAATAAGATATTTACCTGCATTATCCATATCAAGTAACATTTCTTTTCCCGAAGATATTTGAGTAAACTCTGAAACAACACAAAGTGTATCTAGCTTGTTTTCAAGAGTTTCCTTAAAGCTTTCCCCTTCCTCCATATATCTTATCATTGCATGAGATTTTGCAATATACCTTAATATATTTATAGCATTTCTTTGAAGCTGTGCTCTTGTTATTTCACCATTTTCAAGTGACTCAGACAAATTATCAATGCAGGTATTTATATTTGCAGTGAGCATATATATGTCATTCTGTGCTTCAACAAGATTTTTCAGATTTATTTTCTCAGCAGGATTTCCCGGATTACTGTTTTCAGAAAGCATTGGCCACCAATCTGTCATAACAAAACCTTTATAATCCCACTCATCACGCAGAATAACTGTATTTAATTCATAGTTATTTGCTGCCCAGTTTCCGTTAATAGGATTGTATGAGCTCATTATAGATGTAACACCGCCCTCACGCACTGCCATCTCAAAGCCCTTTAAATATATTTCTCTGAATGCTCGCTCAGATGCAACAGAGTCAACCTTTCGTCTTTCATATTCCTGCGAATTTGCCATAAAATGCTTAATTGTTGCAGAATTTCCGTACTTATTCATGCCAAGTGAATGTGCAGCCGCCATTTTACCTGTCAGATACGGATCCTCAGAAAAATACTCGAAGTTTCTGCCGTTTAAGGGCGAACGGTGAATATTTATTCCGGGGCCCAATATGGAATCAATTTTATGAGTACAAAGCTCGATGCTTAAATTCTCATAAATTTCCTCTGCAAATGCAACATCCCATGAGCTTGCAATGGCTGTTCCGTTCGGAAGGCTTGTTGCCTTTTCTTCACTATCCATTCTTATTCCCGAAGGGCCGTCATGCACTGCAATGGCAGGTATGCCGAACTTGGCCAAATCCTCTGTTAAGCCTCCTATTGCACCTGCATTTCCCGGACGCACCTTTGGCGAACACATACCCTCGCCATGCACAAGCTGTTTAAGCTCTTTATCACCAAGCTGTGCTACAAACTCTTCGATTGTATTCTTTCCATTTCGAACATCTATGAGCTTTATTCCCTTATCACCTGTATATTCAAGTGCCTTTGGCATTTCCTGTTTTATTCTATTTGAATAGTCAACTGTCCTCTTAGGCACAGGCTTATAGCCGATTGAATATTCTCCGTTTTCACAAACAGGGTACTTGATTTTAAAATCAATAACAGGCGATAAAGCTTCTGTACACTGTTTTGTAACCTTCAATTCATTTAAATTATATGTATAAACAGACTTTGCACAACGTACACATGCACCGCAATAAATTTTGTATTCTCCTGCTTCCATAACATAACAGGACTTATTTCCCGTCACACCGCCATCATCATATGCACACATTGAGTCAATCAAAAACTCAATATTAAGTATTTCACTCTCTTCTGGTTTTAATGTTCTTGTTTTAGCAAAGGCACACAGCTCTCTTGCACTCTTTCCCAACTTCCCCTGAGGTGCTTCAAAATATACCTGTACAACATCACGCCCTGAATATTCACCTGTATTCTTTACCTCTACCTCAAGCTGTATCTTTCCCCCTGCTTCTTTAACAGATTTCACATTTTGTTCAAATTCAGTATAAGACAAACCAAATCCGAACGGATAAAGAACGTCATCCTTTTTAAAGGTTTCAAAATACCTGTAACCGACATAAATATCCTCTTCATATATATTTTGCGTATCACTGCCAAAATTTCTTGTACTCGGATAAAGGAAAATATCCTTTGCAATCGTATCAGTAAGCTTGCCCGACGGACTAACTTTTCCGCTCAAAACATCAGCAACAGCGTTTCCGCCCTCCTGACCGCCCTGCCAGATATACATAACGGATTTTATATTATACTTTTCCACCCAGGTCATATCCATAATATTTCCGACATTTAATAGGACTACTGTTTTATCAAAATATTTTGTTACAATTTCGAGCATTGACTCTTCTTCATCAGAAAGATACCAGCTACCCTTCTCTGCAGAGTTGTCTCTTGCCTCTCCCGCAAATCTTCCTATTACAATAACTGCAACATCAGATTTATTTCTTGCCTCAGATACAATCTTATCATCAAGAGGCATTTCAGGCTGATACCACGGAGCCTTTTCCCAGCTTGTTATTTCGGGAACAGGATTTTCCATACACCACCTTGAATATACATCTGCAAGCTCCTTATTTAAGGTAATGTCATTATTCGAAAGAATTCCGTCTAATATATTTACAACATATTCAACTCTTACCAATCCACCGGAGCCAAGACCACTCTTTAAATAATCAATTTGAGTTCTGCCGAACAGTGATATTCTATCCTCTTTTTTAAGCGGCAGAATTTGACCCTCATTTTTTAACAGCACACTCCCCTCAGCCGCCATTTTTCTTATTAACGGCACTAATGGCTCATATGGTTTTTCCTCTAAGCTTTTCCAGTCAATCATAATTTTTTTCCTTTCACTACAATTTTGTCTATAATTTTACCACAATTTTTTCAGAATGTAAATAATACACTATAAAATAAATGCATTTTTAAAATAATTAATTTTTAAAACCTCGTTTTTATCTCCATTTTGACGATAATACACCTCTGCAACGTCAAATCTTATCTCGTTATCCACATTCTCACCCAAATAATATCTTGCTGTCTTTATTATTTTTTGTTGTTT
>JAFQNU010000050.1 GCA_017420825.1 Clostridia bacterium | reverse complement strand
TTACATATCAAAAAAAGTATCTTCACCCAATACTCTCATTAATCTGATGTCAGAGACTGGAGTTAATATATCAGGTGTAATTACCCCAATAGCAATAATTCATACTAATATAAAAAATATCGATTCGGTTATGAGCCATTTTCATTATGGTGCTGACCGACTACATACTGCCCTTATTCAAATATTCAGAATGAGTAATCTGCCAGTACTTTCTATTAACTATTCGATTTCAAGCATGAATATCATACTCTTTTCTGAAAACAGCGACTTTGAAAAATGTCTTGATAATATAATATGTGAATACGAAAAAAATTGTCGGCAAATACTATCCGTCGATATCACAGCATCTGTAACAGGAATTTTTAAATCTCTTAACGAGGCATCAGATATCATTTTAAAAATGCTCAATATTACTTCTGACGATATTAACTCAGGAGTTAAAAATGAGCATATCAAAGCGGCTCTTTCGTATATTGAGGCAAATTATAAGAATGACCTCTCTCTTGCTGAGGTCGCTAATTTTGTGCATCTAACAACCTATCATTTTTCAAAGCTGTTTAAAACAACTATGGGTACAAATTTTGTTAACTACATAACAGCTTTAAGAATACAAAAAGCACAGGATATGCTTTTAGATACCTTTATGAGTGTTACAGAAATCGGAGAAAATTCAGGTTTCTCAAGCGCAAATAACTTTTTCAGAGTGTTTAAAAAAATCACAGGAATGTCACCACAACAATATAGAAATACTCAGGTAAAAAATCCAAGAAACTAAGGTAACATATTATGAAAAAAAACAAAATCTGGAATATAATTACTCACTATCACTGGGAAAGTGCTTTCTTCAAGCACTGCTTCAAGTGGTTTCTTATAGTACTTATTCCAACATTTATTATAGGACTTTGTATTTCGATTTTTACATATTATGTAACAAACAAAAATATTGAACAGTCTAATAATTTTAATTTCCATACGATTAATCAGCAAACAGTATCCATGTTTGACAAAATCACCGACTTTCATTATTCATTTTCCAATGATTACAATGTTTTAAAGCTATGCCTTAATATGATTGAAAATAACAATGATTTGTCAATTACAGTCCAAAATGTTCATTCTCTTATTACAACATTCAGTTCAACACACGATAACATTCATTCAATTTACATGTATAATCCTTCAATAAATCGTGTTATAGGAAGTAACTATTCCTCCACCCTGAATGAATTTTATGATTCTGAATGGATAGGCAATGATGACACCCTCTCAGGTGCTGCCTTCAAAAAACATGATAATTCCGATATACTTTCACTCAAGAGAAATATAATCTTAAATGGTAATTCAATTGCTACCGTAATTTATAATATAGACCTCACAACTTTTACAAGCTCTTTTATATCAAATACAACAATCCCGGTTATAAGCTTTTTGTCTGAGGATGGAGATATTCTATATTGTTCACACAATATAGATAATACTAAGACAATCGGCTCATATAACACTGTTATACCAAATAATCTAACTCTTGATGTGACTTTTATTAGAGCTAAATCTGATTTTATTCAGATTATATCATTTTGGGTATTCTGGCTGACATTTTTAATACTGATTGTAGTTGATGTAGTTCTTTCTTATAATCTCGCACTAAACTATTTCAAGCTTGTTGTTGAAAATATTATGCAATTCCAATCATTATACTCTTACAACGAAGAAAGTGAAACGCTTTTGGAGGAACTCAATTTAATGATTCATTCACCTATAAAAAAGACCGGAAAAAAGGATGTTGAGCACTTTCTTATAAACCAATACAGACAGCTTAATTCCTCAAGAATTACCTCTCTGCAGGAACAAATAAATCCTCATTTTATATTCAATACACTAAATCTTATCTCCCTGCTTGAAATGGACGAGGACACATCGTCAGGACTAATATCAAAAATCACCCGAAATTTATCGGATATTCTTCGCTATTCAATTGAAACCTCATCAAACATGGTTTCCTTTGCAGATGAGATATTATATCTTGATAAATATATAGAAATTCAAAACCTTAAGTCCTATGGGAATTACAATTTTTAAAATAAATTTGATGATGAAATTAACGACTGTACAATAATTAAGTTTATTCTTCAGCCTATTGTTGAAAATGCGATTATTCACGGAATATTAAATTCCCCGAATAAATGTGGTACAATTACAATTGCAGCAAAAAATATCAACGATACTCTTATTATAGATGTTTCAAATACTGGTGCAAAAATTCCTGAGCATCGGGTTGATTCGCTTAATATGACACTAAGCTCCTATGTAGACTCAAACGGTAAGCATATTGGTCTGATTAACGTAAACAACAGAATCAAACTCCTGTTCGGTGAAAAATACGGAATTTATATATCTTCTGATGACAGCCTGACAACAGTTACTCTTACAATGCCATATATACAGTAAAAACTATTGTTATTTTTCATCTAACTATTTACAATATGGTAATTATATGCTATAATACTGTATAAATCGAATGAGAGGTGTTATTATGTCGGAAATTTTAGAAATCATCATGATTGTCAGCTTTGGATTTTCATGGCCAATGAATGTTATAAAGTCCTATAAAGCACGTACGACAAAGGGAAAAAGTCTTTCTTTTTTGTTCTTAATATTCTTTGGCTACATTGCAGGCATTGCATCAAAATTTACAAACGAGGCTTATATGGCAGCATTTAATCAGAAATGGTATGTACTATTTTTTTACATACTTAATTTTCTTATGGTCGGTACCGACTTATGTCTTTACTTCAGAAACAAAAATCTTGATATGCAGAATAGCATTACACTGTAAAATATAATTACCCGTTGAAATTTTCAACGGGTACGGTTTTATACATATTTTTTCATATGCTTTAGAGCTGTTTTTTCAAGCCTTGACACCTGTGCCTGCGATATACCAATCTCATCTGCAACCTCCATTTGGGTTTTTCCCTGAAAAAATCTTAAATCGAGAATATGCTTTTCACGTTCATTCAAGTGCTTCATAGCTTCAGATATTGCTATTTTTCTTAACCAGTTTTCATCTGTATTTTTTGTATCCTTTACCTGGTCCATTACATATATTGCTTCTCCCCCATCATGATAAACAGGCTCATATAAACTCACAGGGTCTGCAATCGCATCAAGTGCAAATACTACATCCTCTTTCGGAACATTCATCTCACGCGCTATTTCATTTACCGTAGGTTCTTTTGAATTGTTGTTTGTTAACCTTTCTTTTACATAAAGCGCCTTATATGCAATATCCTTCAAAGACCTTGATACCCTTATCATGTTATTATCACGGAGATATCTTCTAAGCTCTCCAATTATCATAGGTACAGCATAGGTGGAAAACTGTACATCAAGTGTAGTATCAAAGTTATCTATAGCCTTAATCAATCCTACACACCCCACCTGAAACAAATCGTCTACATTTTCGCCTCGGTTATTAAATCTTTGTATTACACTCAACACAAGTCGCAAATTACCTCTTATAAATTCTTCTCTTGCTCTCGTATCTCCTTCTTTAATTCTTACAAACAGTTCTGATTTCTCTTCTCTCGACAAAACAGGTAGTTTTGCTGTATTTACTCCACATATTTCAACCTTATTTATCACATAAATTCCCCCTTTTAAAGATATGTACAAATCAGCTATGTGATAAATTTATAATAGTATTATTCCCTTATATTGAAGTTTAATTCCATGCTTTGTAAATTATTTTATTTAAGGAATATTTTACATAAATTTAACATAAATCCCCTTTTGAATTTTACAAACATATTGTATTATTAAAATATATGTAAATTTTACAAAATTCAAGTAAATCTATGCTGAAATTTACACATTCAGCTGAAGGGAGAAATTATGGACTTTTTTTCACTTTTAACACTAATTGGCGGACTTGCTCTTTTCCTTTACGGTATGGATGTCATGGGAGACGGCTTAAAAAAAATATCAGGCGGTAAGCTTGAATACTTTCTTGAACAACTGACATCAAACAGGTTTAAGGGCTTTCTTTTAGGCTTTGCAGTAACAGCTATCATACAATCCTCATCTGCTACAACTGTTATGCTTGTTGGATTTGTAAATTCAGGTATTATGAAATTAGGACAAACTATAAGCAC
>JAFQNU010000049.1 GCA_017420825.1 Clostridia bacterium | reverse complement strand
TTCAAGCAGATGGAAATATTGCCCCTGTTGAAACCGATACACAGGTTGGTTTGATATTTACCGTTACAAATGAAACTGACGAAACAGATGTTGCAGATACCGCTGTAATAAATGTGACAATTCCTGCTTCAACCAAGATAAATGTTACAGTAACAGCAGAAGAAAATGGTACTGTTACAGGAGGTGGCAAATATCTGAAAAACTCAGACGTAACGGTTGTTGCTACACCTGATAGTGGTTATAAATTCAGAGGTTGGTATATCGGAGAAACATCTGTATCTACAAGTACTACATATACATTCAAGGCGGATAATGATGTAGCTCTTAAGGCAAAATTCGACAGAATTTCTAACAGAGGCGGTGGCAGCCTATCTTCCTCTTATGTTGTAAAATTTGAGACAAATGGCGGAAGCATGGTTACAAGTCAGAGTTTGAAAAAAAATACGGTAGTTAAAGAACCAACTGTTCCTACTAAAGAAGGTTATACTTTTGAAGGTTGGTACACAGATGAAGAATTAACAGTAGCATATGATTTTTCAATTGAAGTTACAAAAGGATTTACACTTTACGCTAAGTGGACAGAAGTACAAACAGATATTGAAAAGCCTGATGATATTGAGAAATCTGATGTGAGTAGTTCATTTCTGTTTGAAGATGTTAAATCTGATGATTGGTTCTATGATTCGGTTAAGTATGTTAATGAAAACAGTCTCATGAATGGTGTTTCAGAAAACAAATTTGCACCTAATACTACTTTGACAAGAACAATGTTAGTTACAGTTCTTTACCGTAACGAGGGAGAACCGGTGGTTGAAAGCAATGCAACATTTAATGATGTTGTAACAGGTGCTTATTATGAAAAAGCGGTTGCTTGGGCGCAGGATAACGGAATTGTAAATGGATATTCAGAAACTGAATTTGCTCCTGATGCAAATATTACAAGAGAGCAGATTGCAGCTATTATGCACAGATATGCAGAATATAAAGGATATGACACAAGTATAGGCGAAAACGCAAATATTATTTCATATTCTGATTATGATGAAATATCTGAATATGCAATTTCTTCTGTTCAATACGCAGTTAGCATCGGTTTAATAAAAGGTAAATCTGCTTCTACTATTAATCCTAAGGATAATGTCACAAGAGCAGAAATAGCTACAATACTTCAAAGATTTATTGAAAACAACAAATAAATAACTTACAAAAGGCTCTGTTTGAGGTCGTTTTAAGCAGAGCCTTGAATTTTATAGGACTAAGCTTACAACAGCTTAGTTCTTTTATTTGTTGAAAAGTTGACTGTTAATAGATGTAACTATCTTCACATAAATTGCTATAAAATTAATAAAGTTAAAACTATTTTTATATAATGTTACAAAGTTTAATTTTGGATATTGACATTTAAAAAGTAAAGTCTTATACTTGATATAATGGACAAATATTTTTTAATTTGAGAGGATGGTTTTTATGACTAAAAAAATTGCAGTTATTATGTTAACCATATGCACAAGCTTTTGTGTGTATGCAGAGGACATATCTGTAAGCATGGATATTGGGGAAGGTATAAGCTATGCAATGGAAAATTCTCTTACATTAAAGAGCAGTAAGGCTAATATTGAGGCAAATCGGTACACTATGATTTCAAATAGAAAAACGTATCAGAGCTATAGGGAAATTGAAATGCCGGCAACAAGCTTTGACACGGGGTTAATGCTTAGCGGATATTATGTTGACCTTACGAAAATGCAGTATAATATTTCATTACGTGAGCATGAAATAAAGAAAAGTGAATTGAAAAATGACGTGGAAAGCTGTTTTTATGAATATTACAACTGCGTTGAAAAGGAAAAGCTTGCGCAGACAAACCTTGATAATATAAAGGAAAAGGCAGAATTTCAAAAAGCAAGGCTTGAAAATGGAATGATAAGTGAGCTTGATTATGAATTATTTAATTTATCGGTGAAAAATGCTGAAAATGCGTTGGTATCTGCAAAGCGAAATACCGAGCTTAGCCTTGATAAGATAAAAAGTACAATTAATTTTGAGGGCGAGTTATTAATAAAAGGTGAAATGCCTGAGCTTAATGTTGAGTATGTTGATTATAATGAGGCAATTACAATGTCAAGGACTCATAACACATATCTTGCAATGGCTGAAGGATTTGATATGTCAGAAAAAAAGTGGGAGTATGCAAAAGCATATTATTTCCCCAATGAATACAGCTATGGTGTTGAAAGATATACATTTGAGGCAGCACAGGCAGACTATAAGAGGAATTTAACAGCGTTCGATAACGGAATAAAATCGACTTATTTTACACTCCTTGAATTAAAGGATAATCTTGATTATATGGAGAAATACACTGAGTATTTAAGCCGTTGTAAAGATGTTTCCTATACAAAATACGAAATGGGAATGATTACTGCAAATCAGTATGTTGATGACGAGCAAAGCTATTTCGGTGCAAAAAATGACCTGATGGATTTAAAGCTTGCATACAGAACAACTGCACTTGCATACAAATCAATGTACACTAAATAACAGAAAGGAACAAAAAAATGAAGAATTTATATTTACTTATCGTAGCGGCATTAATGCTATGCGGATGTTCTGCCCAAAAGGAGTCTGATAAGGCAGAGAGTACGTCAGTTAATGTTGAGGTATATACTGCAGCATCTATGAAGATGTCGGATAAGGTTACATATACAGGAGAAATAAAGGCGGCAGATTCTGTATCGGTATCAGCAAAGGTATCGGCAAAGGCGGCATCGGTGTTGGTTGATGAGGGCGATTATGTTAATGCAGGAGCTACACTTGCAGTACTTGACAAAACGGATATTTCTCTCGCATATGAGCAGGCTTTGGCAAGCTATAATTCTGCAGTTGCAAATTACAATATGATGGTAAATTCTACTGCACAAAGAAGTACATCGCAGGCTGAACAGACATTGGAAACGGCTGAAATTGCGTATAATACCGCCAAAAATAACTATGACAGAGAGCTTAAATTATATGAGCAAAATTCGGCAGTAACACTTGCCGAACAGGGTTATAATGATGCTGTGGCGGCATATGAGAGAGCAAAGCAGTTGTATGAAAATGATACAAACCTTATTGCGGCAAGAAATGCATATCAAACTGCACAGGATAATTACAAAAGATGTGAGGAACTGTATTCCAAGGGAGCAATAAGTCAGCTTGAGTTGGATAATTCAAAGGTTTCAAAGGAGAATGCAAAAGCGAGCCTTGATACAGTTGAGGCAAATAACAAGGCGGCATTAGATGGGGCAAGCTCTGCAATGATAAGCGCAAAGGAAAGCCTTGAAAACACAAAAATAAACTCAAGAGCTGCTTTGGACAATGCAAAATCAAGTCTTGAAAATGCACAGAGTGCATATAAAAATGCACAGAAGAATATAGAGCTTACAAAAACATCAAATGTAGAAAGCATAAACACCGCAAAGGCAACCGTTGATTCTGCAAAAGCGGCTTTAAATATTGCAAAAAACAACCTTAATAACACATCTGTAACAGCACCTATTTCGGGATATATAGCATCAAAAAACATTTCAAAGGGACAGATGGCTGCAGCAGGTGTTGAGTTGTTTACAGTTAAAAATTCAAAAACAGTTGATGCAGAAATTAAGGTTACAGAGTCTGTAATTCCAAATGTTAAAGTAGGAACAGGAGCAATTGTATCGGTCAAGTCTGCCGGTATAGAGAATGTGAATGCAACCGTAACACTTGTAAATCCTATAAAAGATGAAAGAACAGGAATGTACACAGTTAAAGTTACAATGGATAATTCTGATAATAAGCTGAAAGTTGGTATGTTTGCTGATATAACTCTGGTTACTCTTACAAGTGACGCTGCGGTGGTTATTCCTGCTGCATCGGTTATGCAATCGGGAGAAGAATTTTATGTATATATTGCAGAGGATAACAAAGCACACAAGCGTGTGGTTACAACAGGAATAGAAGAAGATGATATGATAGAGATAACATCAGGAATTTCTGTGGGTGATAAGGTTGTTGTAACAGGCAAGGAGTACATAACAGAAAGCAACAACGATATTAATATGTTTTATTCGGGACAATAAGAAGTTGGGAAAGGAACATAAACATGAAGCTTCATGAATTATCTGTAAAAAGACCGATTGCGGTTATAATGGCAGTTTTAATTTTTGTCGTAATAGGTGCGTATTCGTTGAGTATGCTTAAAATGGAGGCAATGCCTGAAATGGAGTTATCCATGGCGATTGTCAGTACAACTTATGCCAATGTCGGCTCAGAGGAAATAGAAAATCTTATAACAAAGCCGATTGAAGGAGCGGTAAGCTCTGTTTCGGGTGCAAAGGGAATAACCTCGCAGACAAGTGAGGGAAGCTCTATGGTAATGGTGGAATTTTCGCAGGGCACAGATATGGATAAGGCGGTCAGCGATATGGAGAGCAGAATAGATATGATTTCTGCTATACTTCCTGCTGATGCTGATGAGCCTATGGTGTTAAAGCTCGACACCTCCATGATTGCTACGGCAATGCTGAGTGTATCATATGAGGGATATGACATGCCCCAAACAAAGAAATTTGTTGAAGATAATGTAGTCAACAGGCTTGAGGCGATAGACGGAGTCGCTTCCGTATCGGTTACAGGTGCAACAGACAGAATTATTGAGGTTATGGTTGACCCTGACAAGATGTTTGGTTATGACATGAATATGTCTGCACTTGTGGGAGCGGTTGCCGCACAAAATCAGAATATGTCATCAGGCTCTATTGAAGGAATGAATAAAAATCTGAATGTCAGAACATTAGGAAAATTTAAAAATATATCTGATATTGAGTCTGTTCCTGTAACGACTTCAACAGGTCAGGTCATCTATCTTCGTGATATTGCAACAGTTAAGGATACATACTCTGAGCAGACAACAATTGCACGCTTGAACGGTGAAAACTCATTATCTCTCTCAATCAGTGCAGAATCTGATGCAAATACGGTTGAGGTTGTTGATGCCGTAGTAAAGTTGCTTGATGAAATTAAAGCTAAAAATCCTAAGTTTACATACAATATGACAATGGAGCAGGCATCATATATAAAAAATGCAATTTCATCTGTTGCAAGTAATGCAATATCAGGTGGATTGCTTGCAATAATCATATTATTGCTGTTTCTTGGCAGTATTAAGCTTTCACTGATAATAGGAATATCAATGCCTGTATCAATTGTTACAACATTTATAGGCATGTATTTTTCAGGCATGACATTGAATGTTGTATCTCTTGGCGGTCTTGCACTTGGTGTTGGTATGCTTGTTGATAACTCGGTTGTCGTTCTTGAAAATATAACAAGACGAAGAAGTGAGCTTGGTGAAAATTCCCGTCTTTCTGCAATCAAGGGTGCAGGTGAGGTGTTCGGAGCGGTTGTTGCATCTGTGCTGACGACATGTATAGTGTATGTACCCCTGTTGTTTGTTGATAATATGATGGCAGTAATGTTTAAGCAATTTGCATTTACAATCATATTCTCCCAGCTTGCATCACTGCTTACTACCTTCTTGTTAATTCCTATGTTTACTTCCAAAATGGATAACATAACTCAAAGAAACAAAAGGCTGTCATTTATTTTAAATCCGTTTGACAGTATTATGAACAGACTATACGCAATATATGAAAAAGGACTCAGATGGGTTTTAAATAAAAAGAAATTTTTTGTCTGTGTTGTGCTTGGGGTGTTTGCAGTTTGTATTGTACTTTTTGTAATGGGCGGTATGACACTTATGGATACAACCGATGAAGGCTCACTTACTGTTTCTATTGAACTTCCCAAAGGCTCAAGGCTTGAGGATACCGATGCGCTCACAAAAAAAATTGAGGATTTAATCAAAACACATGAGGATGTAAATTCAATATTCTCATCAATTGGTTCGGGAGGAATGCTCGGTGGTGCGGCATCAAATTCCGCAAGCATAACTGTTACACTTAAAGAGGACAGAAACAGCACAACTAATGATGTTGTAAATGAATTACGAACAAAGCTAAAGGATATATCAGGAGCTACAGTTACACTGTCAGCATCAAGCTCTGCAATGGCAATGTCTTCAGATGGACTTGAAATACAGTATTCGGGTAATGATGAAGAGGCGCTTAGTGAATATGTAGTGCAGGCAGAAAAGGTGCTCTCAACGGTTAAGGGTGTTGTTGAAACAGAAACGTCAATCGGTGAAACCAAACCTGAGGTGAGAATTAATATAGACGGTGCAAAGGCTGCAAGCTACGGAATGACCACAAGCTCGGCATCACAGCTTGTAAAATATGCAATTGGCTCTACAACGGCATCAAAGCTCACAGAAAACGGAACAGAATATGATATTAATATTGTATATCCCCAGGATTATGTAAAGGACTATAAAGCAATCAGTAATCTGAGAATTAAAACTCCGACAGGACAATGGATTGCATTGTCGGATATTGCAGATATAACAGTTGATGAGGGTAGTGTGACATTAAACAGAATTGACCAGAAGAGAGTTTTAACTGTTTCCGCATCTCTTTACGGAAATGATATGGCAAGTGCGAAAAGGGAATTTGATAAGCTTATCCAGGCATATCCGTTACCTGAAGGAGTAACCACACAAACAGGCGGTAGCTTTGAAACTATGATGGATGCGATGTCGTCACTGTTTATTGCAATATTGCTTGGAATACTTCTTATGTATATGGTTATGGCGGCACAGTTTGAAAGCATTTCACAGCCGTTTATAATTCTCTTTACAATACCTCTTGCATTAATAGGTGTTGAGCTGTCATTGCTTGTATCAATGAGTACCTTCTCGGTAATAAGTTGTATAGGTGTGCTTATGCTTATGGGTATTATAGTAAATAATGCAATTGTGCTTATTGACTTTATAAATACTGCAAGAGTTGAAAAACCTGATATGAATTTAATTGAGATAATAGTTTATTCGGCAAAAACAAGAATGAGACCTATTCTGATGACATCTCTGACATCAGTTCTCGGATTTTTGCCAATGGCGGTATCAACTGCAGAGGGAGCCGAAATGATGAGACCTATGGCGGTGGTATTGCTTGGAGGATTGCTTGTCGGAACACTTCTCACACTGTATTTTATACCTGTGGTGTATAAGATATTTGATGAAAAGAAAGAGAAAAGAGCAAGTAAGATAAAAACAGTTAGTTTGTAAAAAATACAGCCTGTGCATATGCATGGGCTGTATTTTTAATCACTTAACTTTTTTTCCGTTAATAAATGTCATCATACAATTTGAATCAAAATAGCATGGAAGCTTATCAAAAACAGCAAAATCTGCGTCTTTACCGACTTCAAGTGTGCCGACTTTGTCACTAATTTTACAGTTTCTTGCTGCATTTGAGGTTAGTGCGTGCAATGCCTTCATATTATCCATACCATTTTTTACTGCAAGGCTTGCACAAAGCGGAAGATAGTCAATTGTTGTTTCGGGGTGGTCGGTTATTATTGCAACGTTTACTCCCATATCCGAAAGCTTTTTATATGTAGAAAAGCTCATATTTTTTAATTCGGGCTTTGAGCGGTCGGTCATTGTTGGGCCAAGCATAACTCCTACATTTTCTTTTTTTAATGTGTCTGCAATAAGTTCTCCCTCTGTGCAGTGTTCAATTGTATATTCAATATCAAATTCCTTGGCAATTCTGATTGCTGTGCAAATGTCATCTGCACGGTGGGCGTGAAATTTTACAGGAATTTGCTTTTTTAAAACAGGCAATAACGACTCGTATTTTATATCATATTCGGGTTTATCGTTATCATCGGGATTTTTTTCGTAATCATCAAGCGCAGTCATGTATTCCTTTGCTTTATAGAGTGTTTCTCTTATCAGGGCGGCAGTCCCCATACGTGTTAGGGGCATCTGATTTCTTGAATGATATACCGATTTGGGATTTTCGCCCAAAGACATTTTCATGGCGCACGGGGCCTTTACTATCATATCATCAACACATGAGCCGTAGGTTTTTATTGCGGCAAACTGTCCGCTTATGGGGTTTGCACTTCCCGGTCCTGTTACAACTGTGGTTATTCCTGATTTAATTGCATCTGCAAAGCACCTGTCAAACGGGTTAATTGCATCTATTGCACGCAACTGTGGTGTCACAGGCTCAGAATCATCATTTGTATCATCGCCTTCAAAGCCAAGGGAATCCTCAACCATGCCAAGATGACAGTGTGCATCAATCAGACCGGGCATCACATATAAGCCGTTTAAGTCATATTCTGTATCTATTTTAAAGCCTGATGAGTCGTTGCCGATGTATCTTATTTTATCATCAAATACTATAATGCCGTCAATTATTTCATCCGTTGTCATTGTCAGAATTTTTGCGTTTTTTATTAAATTCAAAATACACACTCCTAACCGTTAATATAGTTAATGGCCGATGTTGCAGCAATTGCGCCGTCAGCGGCGGCTGTTACAATTTGTTTTAGAGGTGAATTTCTAACATCACCTGCGGCATATATTCCTTTGATATTTGTATTCATAAGGTTGTCGGTAACTATAAAGCCATATTCGTTGCATGAAACATAGTTTTTAGCAAGGGCAGAATTGGCATCCTGACCGACAGCTATAAATATACCGCTTACATTGAGCTGTTGTTGGCGGTAGTTTTTAACATTCTCAATTATTACATCACTTACAGTTGTATCGCCGTTAATTTGTTTTACAACAGTGTCGGTAATAATATTTATTTTTGGGTTTTGCATTGCTTTGGAAACAAGACTTTTTGCTGCCCTGAAGGTGTCACGGCGATGAATTAGTGTTACACTTTTACAAAATCTTGCTAGGTACAGGGCATCTTCAAATGCAACATTTCCGCCGCCTACAACACAGGTGTCCTGACCTTTGAAAAATGCACCGTCACAGGTAGCACAATACGAAACTCCCATTCCGTAAAATCTGTCCTCACCGCCAACACCGATTTTTCTGTGTGACGCACCTGTTGCAAAAATTATGGTCTTTGTTTCGTATGAGCCTTTTCTCGTTTTGACAATTTTAATCTCACCATCGTGATTTTCGATTTCTCTAACCTTTTCATTTTTAAATTCAATGTTAAACATATCCGCATGTGCTTTCATTCTCCCGGATAATTCCGCACCTGTCGGCATATCTGAAATTCCGGGGTAGTTGTCTACCTCGTAGGTGTAATTCATCTGACCGCCTGCATTAAGCTCTTCAAGCACAAGCGTTTTCATTTCACCTCTGCCTGCATATATTGCCGCAGACATTCCTGCAGGTCCTGAACCTATTATTATTATATCGTACATAAATATATTCCTTTCGTAAATTGGTATTCTTATTATATAACAATTTTTAATTTAAAACAAGTATATTTAAAATAATTATTTACAAAAATTATACTTTATGATAAAATGATGTAAATTACAATTTATCAAAATCAGGAAGGGAAAGAAATATGAAAAAAGTTCTCATTATTAATGGCCCTAATTTAAATATGCTCGGTATTCGTGAGCCGGGAGTTTACGGAAATGAAACACTTGAAACGGTGTATCAGAAAATAAAAAATAAGGCGCAGGCTTTAAAGGCAGAGGTTGAATTTTTCCAAAGCAATATAGAGGGGGAAATTATAAACCAAATTCATGGCGCACTTGGAAAGTTTGACGGTATAGTTATAAACCCGGGAGCATTTACTCATTATTCCTATGCAATAAGAGATGCAATTTCATGTGTCAACATTCCTGTTATAGAGGTTCATATTTCCAACGTTCACAAAAGAGAGGAATTCCGTCATAAATCGGTGACAGCGCCTGTTTGTGCGGGACAAATCTGTGGTTTGGGAACAAACGGATATTTATACGCATTAGAGGAGCTTTGTAATGAACAGGTGTGACAGACTAAGACAAAGCATGATGGAAGATGAAGCAGTTTTAATAACATCATGTCCCAATATTTTTTATTACAGCGGATTTACCTCGGAGGATGCAAAAATTGTAATAACAAAGTCACAGCAAATGCTGTTTACCGATTCGAGGTACACAATTCAGGCACGTCTTGAAGCAAAGGGATTTGATATTTATGATAAGGCTGACGATTTTAAAAAAGCTATAAAGGGTTTAGAGTGCAAAATAATTTGTTTTGAAGAGGAAGCCTTGAGCGTAGCACAGTATGAAAAGCTTAAAGCTTTTGGGAAAGAGTTAAAGCCTTTTTCAAAAGAAATAAAGAAACCGAGAGAGACAAAGGACAGTGCAGAGCTTAGAAAGATAGCTGAGGCGGAGAGACTTGGCGACGAGGCCTTTTCATATATCTTAAAACATATAAGTGTTGGCAGAACGGAGAAAGAGATTGCGTCAGAGCTTGAATTTTTCATGAGGAAAAACGGTGCGTCGGCCTTGTCATTTGAAACGATATGTGCATCGGGAGTGCGCTCGGCAATGCCGCATGGAACAGCCTCGGATAAGGTGATTAAAAAGGGTGATTTTGTAACGCTTGATTTTGGCTGTATCCTTGACGGCTACTGCTCTGATATGACAAGAACAATAGTTATGGGAACTCCGTCTCAAAAACAAAAGGAGATATATGACGTGGTGCTTAAAGCACAGATTTCAGCTATTAATGCAGTAAAATGCGGTGCACGGTGTGCAGACTGCGATATGGCGGCAAGAAAGATTATTGAAGATGCAGGGTATGGAAATAATTTTGGTCATGGTACAGGACACAGCGTTGGAATTGAAATACATGAAAGCCCTAATCTCTCACCAAAAAGTGACGCAATTTTACAGGCAGGTAATGTTGTAACGGTTGAGCCAGGAATATATATTGACGGCTTCGGCGGTGTCAGAATTGAGGATTTAGTACAAATAAACGACCAAAATACGGAAAATTTAACAAAATCGGTAAAAGATTTAATTATTATTTAAAAAAAGACTTGTAATTTTTGTAAAAATATATTACAATATATAATGTAAGGTTGTGTGTATATTATAAGCATACAATTTCAAAAGATAAAAATACGAAAGTATTTTCATAAACTATATTAAATGGAGGAAATTATTTATGATTACAGCAAGTGATTTCAGAAATGGCGTTACCTTTGAAATGGAAGGCAATGTATTTCAGATTGTGGAGTTCTTACACGTTAAGCCGGGAAAGGGCGCAGCATTCGTAAGAACAAAATTAAAAAATGTAATGACAGGTGCCGTTATCGAAAAAACTTTCAGACCTACTGAAAAGTTTGAACAGGCAAGAATAGAGAAAAAGAATATGGAATACTCCTATAATGACGGAGATTTGTATTATTTCATGGATCCTGAAACCTTTGATATGATTCCTATCGGAAAGGATCAGGTTGGTGATTCATTGAAGTTTGTTAAGGAAAATATGGTATGTATGATTTTGTCATATAAGGGAAATGTATTTGGTATTGAACCGCCTACATTTGTTGAGCTTGCAATTGCTGAAACCGAGCCGGGATTTGCAGGAAACACTGCAACAGGTGCAACAAAGCCTGCAACTCTTGAAACAGGTGCAGTTATTCAGGTACCGCTGTTTGTTGACGGCAGTGATATTATTCGTGTTGACACAAGAACAGGCGAATACATGGAAAGAGTGTAAAATGCTCTGAAATCTGAAAGGAGTATGATGTTATGGAAACATTAACAAGTAAAGTTGCGTATATTAAAGGGCTTGCAGAAGGTCTTGATATTAAAGGCGATTCACCCGAGGCAAAGCTTTTGTTAAAGCTGATTGATGTTATTGAGGATATCGCTTATGAGGTTGACGATTTGATTGACGCACATGATGAGCTTGGGGAAAAGGTAGACGAGATTGATTCCGATTTGGCAGATGTTGAAGATTTTCTCTATGATGAGGATGAAGATGACTATGACGATGAGGATGATGACGACTTCTTTGATGACCTTGATGATATGGATGATGAGTTCTTTGAGGTTGAGTGTCCTAAGTGCGGAGATGACGTGTTAATTGACTTTGATTCACTTGATGATGAAAAAGGAATTATCTGTCCTAACTGTCATGAGGAAATAATGCTTACCTTTGATGATGAGGACGAAAGAGACGAGGATTAATGAAAATGGGAGGCAATAATGCCTCTCATTTTTAGTAATATTATTTAATGCTTATAAATTTCACAGAAAACTTGAAAATAAATTGAACATATGGTATAATCATTGTATCGGTATGAAACAAGGCATTAAGCGGTTGTGCACTTATGATAAAATGTTGTGGCGGAGTTAAGAAAGGTGGTATTTAATGTCTCAGTATAAAGTTGTTTCTTTATTTTCAGGTTGCGGAGGACTTGACCTTGGTATAATAGGCGGTTTTTCTTATCTTGGAAGATATTATAATAAAAATCCGTTTGATATTATATGGGCTAATGATATAAATGAAAGGGCAACACAAACTCAAAAACGGAATTTCCCTGGAATAAATGTTGTCTGCGGAGATATAACAAAAATACTTGGTATAGATGAAGAACAGCAAATTTCGTTATTGCCCGAAATAGAAATTCCTAAAGCTGATGTTGTCATTGGTGGATTCCCATGTCAGGATTTTAGTGTGGCTGGGAAAAGACAAGGATTGACAGCCAAGCGCGGGAAATTATATCTAAGTATGGTTGAAGTAATAGAGAGGATTAAGCCAAAAGTTTTTCTTGCAGAAAATGTAAAAGGATTGATTTCATGGGAAAATGGAATGGCAATAAAGACGATTATTGAAGACTTTACAAAAATAGGATATAAAGTAGACTATAAACTATTTAATACTGCAGATTTTGGTGTTCCGCAAAACAGAGAACGTGTTATTATTATCGGTATAAGAAATGACATTAATGTAGATGTTGATTGGATAAAACCTACTCATTCTTCAACAGATGAAAATTTATTGCCATGGTTAACGATTAAAGATGCAATTTGTGATTTGGAAGATGATGAAAAACACAAATCATTACCCAATTATGGTTATTCCAAAGCAAAATACTTTCCCGGAAAACAAGGTAATACAATAACAAAGGCAGATAAACCTGCACCAACAATGAGAGCAGAACACCACGGAAATATTGAATTTCATTATAGCTTGCCGCGCAGATTGTCAGCAAGGGAGGCAGCAAGGATTCAATCCTTTCCTGATGATTTTGTGTTTGTTAATTCTATTACAGATGCGTACCGTCAAATCGGGAATGCTGTTGCTCCTGTTTTTGCATGGCACATGGCAAAAATGTTAAGTGATATTTTGGATAAATCAAAGGAGAAAAATACAATGTATAGTGTTTATAATAAGTTATTTGATGATAATCTTATTATTAAAAGAGTTAAAAATAAATTGCCCCATCTATTTCAACTTGCTGAATTGGAAAGTTCCCGAAATGGTAAAATTGGTATGGAAATTGGTTCTGTAAGAGAACGGATTTTAATTGCTCTTTTAATGTATAAATTTGGTATAGATATTGTAAACCCTGACATTCCTATAACGGCACCTGAAGTAGATGTGTATGTAGATAATACTCCTTTATCAATAAAAACAATGACTACTAAAAGCGATCGTTTTTCTTCTGTTAAGCTTATCTGGACTGTAGATCATCAAAAAGCAATAGAATTTCGGAACACATATATACCATCTTGTGATATGTTACTTGCAAAAATTCGTTGGAATGGAAATGGGAAATTATTATTATTTTCAAAAGAG
>JAFQNU010000048.1 GCA_017420825.1 Clostridia bacterium | reverse complement strand
GGTATATAATGTTTGTACCTCCTCCGGAGGAACCTTTAAGTTTATATGGAACAAAGAGCTTTTTGCAGAGTGTGGACTTGAACCGGAAAAAGCACCACAAACCTGGGATGAGGTAATAGAGTATGCTAAAATCATTACAGAAAAAGGTAATGGCATTAAATACGGATTTGCAATTCCTTTTAAGACAGAAGGCTTTGCAAGATATTATGTAATGATGCCGGGTTCAACCTCAGACCTGTATAATAATGACGGATATGAACCGAGAACAGCAAAGTATGATTTTACAATCTATAAACCGATGCTTGAAGTTTTGACAACTATGGTTAAAGACGGCTCCGTATTCCCGTCACCGCTTAATCTTGATAATGATACTGCAAGAGCGCAGTTTGCTGAAGGTAATATCGGTATGATGTTTGCAGCATTCTGGGATGCCGGAGTATTTAATAACCAATTCCCATGCAAAATGGATTGGGGAATTGCGGATTTCCCAACCTTTGAAGGAGAATTTACAGGCTCTGTTCCTGTTGCTGTTGCATCAGGCGGAAAATATATGTCAGCAAACAGCAAGCATCCTGATGAACAGCTTGAAGTATATAATTATTTCCATTCAGAGGAATTTTCAAAGACAATTCAGGATGCCGGAGTTTATATCTCATCATATAAGTCATTGGCAAAGCCTGAGCTTATGGATTCTTCAATTAAGGGTTATGTAGAGCTTAATATTCCGGAGGAGGGAAAGCCTCTTCACTATCTTGATTCGGTACAAACACCGGCAATAACTCTTGAAGGAGATAATTTCGAAAAGGTTATGGCGGCAATAGTTGCGGGACATACAGGAATAGATGAAGGCTTAAAAGACCTTAATACAAGGTATAATGCTGCAATTGATGAATGGATTAAAAAAGGCAATGATATAAATGACTATATAATACCTGATTATAATCCAAACACATATATCCCTGAGTAAGATTATTAAAATACGGCAAATGCATGAAAAGGACATCATGCATTTGCCTTATGCTACAACAGTGTAAGGAGGAAACAGATGAAAAGGAAAATTTCTTTACTTTTGGCAGCTTTTATGCTAATGACCAACGTATCAGCAGCACCGTCTTTTGTAACAGACGAAATATCCGTAACAATTGTATCTGAGGAGGATACCTCAAAGCCGGCACCGGATTATGTGTATGATTTTGAAACAGATACGGGCGACTGGATTCGTGAGCATGATTTTTTTACATATACTGATGGAGGACTTGTCTCAAAAAAGGATTTTGTATCTCAGGCATGGCTTAGCTATGAAGAATGGGAGAATTTTGATTTGGAGTTTGATTTCACCGTTCTTGAGGAAGCAACAGAATATAGTCACTGGTTTGCTCCTATAATCAGAGGAACAAACTATATGATTATTCCATCGGGTGGAATGCAGTATAATTCTCCTGAAACAGGAGTACAGTCAGGACCGGGTTTGCCGGAAGCAATAGAATTAGGTGTAACCTGGACTATGAGAATTGAAGCTGAGGAAACAAAAGGAACGGTTTATATTAAAAAAGCAGGTAAGGGCACGTTCCAAAAGGTTGGTGTAATGCCGATTTCTCAGAAAAAGGGTAAGCTTGGATTTATTTCATTCCCTGCAGTTGTTAAGTTTGACAATGTAAAGATTTGGGACACAACCGTAAGACCGTTTGAATTTGAAAATTTAAATCATAAGATAGCTGTCGGGGAGACAGTAAAGCTTCAAATTTTAAATGGTGAGGATGATAAGCTTACTTTTGAAAGCTCAGATACATCAATTGCAACAGTAAATGCTAATGGCGAGGTTACAACCTTAAAAACAGGAACAGCTAAAATTATTGCGACAAACGAAGGTGGATATTCTTCATCAACTACGGTTAATTCGGTAAAATATATTACCGGAGTTGCACCTGTTACAATGGAGAGAAGCTTATATGTCGGTGAGAGTATTAACTTTAAGGTAAATATTCATCCTGAGGATGCAACAGAAAGAAATCTTGTATGGACATCAAGTGATGAAAATGTTATTAAGATTGTTGGTGACACATATAACACAAGAGGTATAAAAGCAGTTGGTGCGGGAGTGGCAGAGCTTTTAATTAAAACTCCTGACGGCTCGGCGCAAGGCACATGTGAATTTACAGTAACAGAACGTC
>JAFQNU010000047.1 GCA_017420825.1 Clostridia bacterium | reverse complement strand
CTTGCAACTGCTGAAAAGTCAAAAATAAGAACAATTCTTGCATCTGTTGAAAAAATGGGGTATCCTGTTAAATTCAAGGACACAAAAACGATATTTGACGATTCGAAAATTGAATCACATTCGGCACTTACACCAACATATAAGATACCCGATAAAAATGCACTTTCACCTGATGAATTAACTGTGTATTCAACCATTATGAGACGTTTTGTTGCAGTATTTTGTGCAATGGATTGTATAATTGAGAAAACAGAGATAGCAATAGATGTTGGAGGTCTGGAGCAGTTTTCGCTGAAAGGAACTGTTATTTTTGAACCCGGCTGGACAAAGTATGATGATTATGCAAAAAAGGATAAAATATTGCCTAAGCTTGAAAAAGGAGATGAGGTTAATATTTGTTTTAAGCCGACAGAAAAGGAAACCTCGCCGCCAAAGCACTACACAATAGAAACTCTTAATAATTATTTGAAAAATCCGTTTCGTGAGGAAAAGCAAAAAGCACAGGACGATGAAAATGACGAAGAGGAATATAAAGCGATTTTTGAGGGGTTAGAGCTTGGTACGGAAGCAACAAGAACAGGTATCATAGATAACGCCAAAAAGAGCGGATATATACAGCTCAAAAAAGATGTTTATACAATTCTGCCTGACGGAGAGCATCTCATAGAGGCACTGAAAAGAATGAATATAAGTATGGATAAATACAAGACAGCTGAGGTTGGTAAGGCATTAAAGAAGGTGTTTCGGGGTGAGTATAACATTGATGAAAGCATTGCAATTGCAAAAAAGGAAATCAGTGAGGTTTTTGTAAAAAGGGAAGAAAGCCCCGAGAATGACACAGATGACGGATTTTTCGGAGATGTGGTCGGAAAATGCCCGCTATGCGGAAACGAGGTTGTTCGCACAAGCTTTGGTTATGGCTGTAAGGGTTATAAGGAAAAGGGTTGTAAATTCAGCATTAACAACGTAATATGTAACAGGGTTATATCGGTAGCAAATGTCAGACAACTGCTTGAAACAGGAAAAACCTATAAAATAAACGGATTTATTTCACCCAAAAGCGGAAAAAAGTTTGACGCTTTTTTAAAGCTTGAAAACGGGAGAGCAGTTTTCGAATTTTAACGGGACGACCATACAGGTCGTCCTGTTATCTTCTGTATGAGCTTGCGCAAGTGCCTGTTTCGCGCTTAAATACATAGCTGAAGTAATTTGGATTTGCAAATTGGAGCATATCGCTTACTTCATTCACATTTTTACCTGATTTTAAAAGCTCAATTGCAGTACGGATTTTTATTCCGAGAAAATACTTATGTATTCCGCAATCGGCATATTTTGAAAAACAGTTCTTGACAGTTGCACTGCTTACTCCGCATAAAGAGGCAATCTGAGGTATTGTGATTTTGTCATAGACGTGTTCTTCAAGGATTTGTGCTATTTGCGTGTATAAAAGCATATTTTCGTTGTAGTTTTTTGAGTGGGTGCGTTTATCTGACATTGAAAGCTCTAAGAATATAAGTTCAAGATACTTGATTGCAAGCTGTGCTGTCATATCACTGTTTTTAACTAAAGGCTCATAATATGCAATAAAATATTCCGATGTAGGCATTACTGTTTGTGAACGGAGCAGCCCTAAGAGGGTGTTCATTTGTCTGTGGGTGTTTTCATTGAGCTGATAAAGTCCGTCACGCAGACGATGTGAAAGGCCTCCGCTAAGGTCGAAGGAGCATATAAACACGTGTAATTTGTCATTGTTTACACCCCATATTTTGTGAAATTCCATTGGCTTATGAAATATCATATCGCCAGGAGAGAGGATGTGTATTTTGTCATCAGCAGTAATTCCTACAGTACCGTCAATTACGTACACCATTTCCCATGGTGCGTGGCACTCTCCGCTAAAATAAAATTCAGGTGAAAACTTTTCTTCGAATATTGAATACACGTTTCCAATAGTTATGCTGTGTGTATTTTTATTTATAGGTTCTAAGGTTTTTGCAATATAATTTTTATCCGTTTTCATATAAAATTTGTCCTTTTTCGAATTGATTATATTAATTTTGTTTGATATAATGATAACATAATAAATCAGATTTGTAAATATAAAATTCTGAATTTTGGGAGTGATAGTATGGAAAAATTAAAAGTTGGAGTAATCGGATTAGGTCAACGTGGCTCAATGCTGTTAAAGGACACATTTTTGACAAACAGCAATGTTGTCGTAACGGCAGTATGTGACCTGTATGAGGACAGGGTGGAGGAAGCGGCAAAAAATATAGTTGAAGCTGGTTTTGAAATGCCGTTTAAAACTCTTCGCTATGAGGAGCTTGTTGACAAGAACAAAGTGGATTGTATTATTGTTTCAGCATCGTGGGACGTTCATATTGAAATGGTTATCAAATGCCTTGAGGCAGGAATACCATGCGGCTGTGAGGTTGGCGGTGTGGAAAGCATTGAGGAATGCTTCGAGCTTGTAAAGACCTATGAGAGAACTAAAACGCCGTTTATGTTTATGGAAAACTGTTGCTATGGCAGACGTGAAATGATGGTATTGAACATGGTTAAACAGGGAATATTCGGAGAAATCGTGCATTGTAAGGGTGGTTATCATCACGATTTACGTCATGAGGTTACATATGGTAAGGAATTGAGACATTACCGCTTAAATGAATATCTGACAAGAAATTGTGAGAATTATCCTACACATGAAATCGGACCTATTGCACAGGTTTTAGATATTAACAGGGGAAACCGCTTTGTAAGTCTCAGCTCAATTGCATCAAAATCGGTGGGAATGCATGAGTATGTTATGGCAAAAAAAGCAGATGATAAGGAGCTTGTAAATGCTGAATTTGCACAGGGTGATGTTGTTACTACAATGATTAAATGTGAACGCGGAGAAACTATTGTAATAACACTTGACACATCGTTACCGAGATTTTACAGCCGTGGCTTTACAGTTCAGGGTACTAAGGGAATGTATGAGGAGGCAACCGATTCTGTATATCTTGAGAGTGATATGGGAGACAGCGAGCATTGGGTTTGGAAGCCGAATTGGGGTAATGCTGAAAAATATATTGACAAATATGAGCACAACGTGTGGAGGAAATACATTGAGGACGGAGTTCAGGCAGGACATGACGGGATGGATTATTTAGTGTATAACACATTTTTTGAACACGTAAAAAGCGGAGAGCCTATGCCGATAGATGTATATGATGCGGCGGCTTGGATGTGTATTACACCATTGTCAGAAAAATCAATCAAGGCAGGCGGAGCACCTGTTGAGGTTCCTGATTTTAAAAATTTAAAATAAAAAATTGTGAGATAACAGCATTCTGTTTTGGAGTGCTGTTATTTGATTAAAAAATGTATATGTTACGGGAATTTTGAAAAAATAATATTGTATTAAAAAAGGAAGGTGATTATTATGTTTAAACACGAAAAAATGTTGTTTCACCCTGTTGCAGTAGAAAGAGCCAATCCGCAGTATGCAGCTCTTTTACAGGAACAGCTTGGTGGTGCAAATGGTGAGATGAAGGCGGCTATGCAATATATGTCACAAAGCTTCCGTATTAAGGACCCGGAAATAAAGGACTTATTTTTGGATATTGCAGCAGAAGAGCTTGGTCATATGGAAATGGTCGCACAAACAATAAATCTTTTAAATGGTCATGATGTTGAGGCTGGACAGGTTGTTGCGGGAGAAATCCAGACGCACGTTCTTTTGGGACTTAATCCAGGACTTATCAATGCTTCGGGTTATTCATGGACAGGGGATTATGTGAGTGTAACAGGTGATTTGTGTGCAGATTTGTTATCAAATATTGCATCTGAACAAAGAGCTAAGGTTGTCTATGAATATCTGTACAGACAGATTGATGATAAAAAGGTAAAGGAAACAATAGATTTTCTGTTAAACAGGGAAGAAGCTCATAATGCGATGTTTCGTGAAGCATTTAACAGGGTACAAAATACAGGTTCAAACAGAGATTTCGGAACAACCAAAGCGGCAAAGATGTATTTTAGTATGTCAGAACCGTCACCTGCAGAGAACAGTTTTGCAGATACAGAGGTGTCAAAGCCTGTATTCAAATAAAAATATTGTGGGTAAAGCACCCACAATATTTACATATTTTAGAATTTAAAGTAATTTTTTGCGTTATAATAGCAGATATTTTTTGCAATTTCGCAAACTTTTTCAATATCATTAGGGTATTCTCCCTCTTCAACCCACTTGCCGAGGAGATTTGAAAGAATACGTCTGAAATATTCATGTCGTGGGTAGGAGACAAAGCTGCGGCTGTCGGTTAACATTCCGACAAAGCATGAAATCATACCAAGATTTGAAAGTGCTTTCATTTGTTCTTCCATTCCGTCTCTTTGGTCACAGAACCACCAGCCTGAACCGAACTGAATTTTTCCCTTTACAGGACCCCTCTGAAAATTACCAAGCATTGTTCCGATAACGTAATTATCCTTTGGATTTAAGCAGTAGAGTATGGTTTTTGGAAGAGCGTCCTTTTTGTCAAGACTATCGAGAATTTTTGAAAGTCCCTTTGCAATTTCAAAGTCATTTATTGAGTCAAATCCGATATCAGGACCAAGCTTTTCAAACATTCTTGTGTTATTGTTTCTCAATGCTCCTATGTGCAACTGCATTGTCCAACCACGTTTTGCATACTCTTCACCAAGGAAAATGATTTTTTCTATAACCTCGTCATTCATTTCATCTATTGCATGGTCGGAAAGCTTACAGCCAATACTGTCAAAGTAGTCCATTCTTTCAACAATATCGCTCTTTATCTCCTTTAAGTCAGGTCTGAAGGTGGGGAGGATTTTTGTCCCGAAATCCTTTAGACTTTTATGATATTCAAGATTGTCATATGGGTTATCTGTTGTACATATTACCTCAACATTTGATTTTTTAATCAGATTTTGAGTTGAAAAATCGTCGCTTGCAAGCATTTTATTACACTTATTCCATATTTCCTCTGCCGTTTCCTCGGAAAGAATTTCGTCAATATCAAAATATCTTTTAAGCTCAAGATGAGTCCAGTGGAACAGAGGATTGCCGATTAAGTATGGCATCATTTTTGCAAATGCCTTAAATTTTTCAAAATCATCTGAATTACCTGTTATGTATTCCTCATCAATTCCAAAGGTACGCATTTGTCTCCATTTGTAGTGGTCTCCGCCTAAGAATAGCTCATATGCATTTTTAAATTTATAATTGTCTGCAATCATCTTTGGGGAGAGATGGCAGTGATAGTCAATAATGGGTAAATCCTCTACTGCGTTGTAAATCTGTTTTGCAGTCTCGTTTTTTAACATAAAATTTTCATTAATAAAGCTCATAAAATAATACCATCCTTTAAAATAGTTATACTTATTATATATTAATTATTAAATATTGTCAATATACAGTTAATTTTAATAAGAGACTGCTGCAAAAAAACTCATTTGCAGCAGCCCCTTGTTATATAAATATCTTACGCCTTATTGATTGAGCCGAAAAGCTCCATTTTTTCCTTAACAATTTCTTTAATTGCCTCGCAGCCCGGTGCTAAAAGCTTTCTTGGGTCAAAGCCTTTACCTTCAAGGTCCTTGCCTGCCTCAATATACTTTCTTGTTGCAGCCTGGAAATAAAGCTGACATTCAGTGTTTACATTGATTTTAGCAACTCCCAATGAGATAGCTGTTTTAATCATATCAGCAGGAATACCTGTACCGCCATGTAAAACCAATGGCATATCACCTGTCAAGTCCTTAATTTTTGCAAGAGCGTCAAAGTCGAGACCTTTCCAGTTTTCGGGGTACTTACCATGAATGTTTCCGATACCTGCTGCAAGGAAGTCAACTCCGAGGTCAGCAATTGTCTTACATTCTGTCGGGTCAGCAATTTCACCTGCTCCAACAACTCCGTCCTCTTCACCGCCGATTGAGCCAACCTCTGCTTCAATTGAAATACCCTTAGAGTGGCAGATATTAACTAATTCGGTTGTCTTTGCTTTATTTTCCTCAATAGGGAAGTGTGAACCGTCAAACATTACTGATGAGAAACCTGCTTCAATACATTTGTAGCAGTGGTCATATGAACCATGATCTAAATGAAGAGCTACAGGAACTGTGATGTTCTGGTCTTTGATTAAACCGTTAACCATACCAACG
>JAFQNU010000046.1 GCA_017420825.1 Clostridia bacterium | reverse complement strand
TTAAAATTTATACTACTCGTTGCAAATTGAAATGCTTTTTTGTGCAATATGATAAACAGGGCAATAATTAACATAATTTTTTACCATTTTCAACGCTTGGAAAAATATTCTTGGTGGAAACTAATACAGAAGACCAAGCCGGTACACAGTACGTTGTTCGTGTTGGCGGTGAAGATGTTAGTGTTACAAAAGGTGAAGGTGAAGACGCAAAAACATACTCATACTATGAGACTGTTATCACTGTAACTACAACAACAGCAGGAACTACTGTTGAGTATGAAGAAATCATTGCTGGAGATATCGACGGCTTTAACGGTGTAGACGATACAGACGCTGCTCACATCCTCACGGCTTCACTTGACATTATGTTGGGTATGGCTGATGTTTACAACGAGGCTAATGAAACCATGATCGCTGTTGAAAGAACAACAGAAAATGGTGATGTATATATCATGGGTGATATCGATGGATTTAACGGAGTAGACGATACAGACGCTGCTCACATCCTCACGGCTTCACTTGACATCATGTTAGGTTTGGTTGATACATACAACGAAGCCAACGAAACTATGATTGGTAACCCCATTATAGTTGAAGTAATTGAATAAAAAAATCAGGGAGGTTTTCAAAATGAAAAACTTAAAGCGTTTAATAGCTGCTTTAATTGCTGTTACAATGATTTGTGCATTGTCAGTTACAAGTTTTGCAGCTTTTACACAAGGTACAAATTATTATACTTTCAAAATTGAGTTCGAGAACTCTAAAGGCGAGACTGTTACAGATTTTGTAGCTGGCGAAACAATTAAAATGCACGTTTCCTTGGTTGAAACTGCAACTGATACAGGTATTACATATGAATATGTAGGTTCTGCTACTCCTACTTTTAAATATGGTATTGTTTTGACTGGATTATTAGCTAATACCGAGGTTCAAACTTCAAATGGTGACTGTACAATTGCTGGATCAGGTCCATACGCTTTATCTAACGTGTTAGACGGATACTCAACATTTGATACTGATCCAATCGCAACACATACATTTACAGTTGGAAGCGCAGGAACATATACAGCTAAAATGAGTTCGTTTGGTCTTGCAGACGGTGCAGTAACTGTAAAAGCAAATGGTGCTGTTAAGCCAACTGTAACCGGAACAATCACCGAAGCTGCTGCTGGTAATAAGGTTGATGACCTTGGTGCTGCAGCTGCTGAAGTTAAAGAAGCTTTTGCTGGCAAGTACTACATCACAGGTACTGCAATTGCAGGTGCAAGTGTTGAAAAGTACGTTACTGCTACTGATGGTTCAAAGACAGTATCTACACAGAGAAAGATTGGCGAAATGATCAATGCATCAGGTTCTGTAGCTGTTACAGTTGTTCCTGTTCTTATCGTTTCAGAGTCAGACGCTGCTAAATCATTTACATTCGGTTTAGCTGATGCTCCGATTAGTAAGTAATAGAAAGGTGGAGTAATAATTATGAAAATTTATGAAAAGCCAATGGCATTAATTGAAAAAATCGAAGTTGAAGACGTTATTACTGCAAGTTTTGGATATGACGCTAACACTGCTGCTGCTAAAGAATTTACAGACGATGCAAGTGCAAACGTTATCGTATTTGAGTGGTAAGATAACCCTTAAAACTTCAAAGAGACCGCATCAGGCGGTCTCTTTTTTCGTGTATAGATTGCAATTTTCTTAATAAACATTAAAACTATTGACATTGTTATAAAAATATGATAATATAAATATAGCAAGAGAAACAGCTTTAGTTGTTTCCGCACATGAGCCGTTTACTTATGTAAGCCGTCTACTTGGCAGAGTAGGCGGTTATTTCTTTATGTAAAAGATAATAACCATTACTAATAATGTAAAAGATATTATTTCTTCCATATCAACACCCCCTTTTCTATGAGGTGTCGGAAACAACCGCCGCCGTTTCCCTTACTACATACTATTATAGCAAAAAATATGCCCACCGTCAACACAGCAGGCATATTTCATTTTCAATCACCTTGTTTTATTTTACACGATAACGTCATCAAGCTATCTGACATATGCACATTTTCAACCGCAACAGGCTTTTCCGTTACAATCTCTGCTGATGTGAAATTCCATATTCCCTTTATTCCCCAATCAACAAGCTTTGATGCTATATCATTCACTCTGACCTTCGGCAAGGTCATAATTGCAATTGAAATGTCATTCTTCTTAATAAAATTCTCTATATCAGCCACATCCAATATAGGCTTGGAATTAACCACATTGCCGATTTTATCCTTATCATTATCAAACAATGCCATTATGTCAAAGCCTCTCTTTTTAAAGCTTTCATGATTTGCAAGAGCAAGTCCAAGATGACCCGCACCAATAATAACTGCTCTATACCCATCTTTCAAGCCGAGAATATTAGCTATTTCGTTATATACATATTCAACATTATATCCATACCCCTGTTGTCCAAATCCCCCGAAATAGTTAAAATCCTGTCTTATTTGCGATGCTGTGACCTTCATTCGCTCGCTCAGCTTACCCGACGAAATTCTCTCAACACCTTCATTGAGATACTCCCCAAGATATCTGTAATACCTTGAAAGTCTTTTTATAACAACCTCAGGCACTTCTCTATCATTATATTTCAAAATATTTCACTTCCTATTTTTATTCTCGTTTAATTATAACATAATATAACTTTTTATGCAAGATTTTTTTAACCGTCAATTAAAACCACAGCAGTAGAAGATATTCCCAAGCCTTCACCCTCAAATCCAAGCTTCTCTGTTGTTGTAGCCTTAACATTTACACAATCCACATCTATTCCCATTGCATCAGCTACATTTTTTCTCATTTTCTCTATATACGGTGCAAGCTTCGGTCTCTGGCATACTATTGTAACATCCACATTAACAGGCTCAAATCCCTTATCTCTTACCATTTTTACTGTATGCTTTAGCAAAAGCACACTCGATATCCCCTTGTACCTCTCATCAGAATCAGGAAAATGTTTTCCAATATCCCCCAAAGCCGCCGCTCCAAGCAAAGCATCACACAGTGCATGTAAACTGACATCTGCATCAGAGTGTCCTAAAAGTCCCTTCTCATATTCTATCTTTTCACCGCACAAATACAAATCTCTGTCCTCTACCAACCTATGAACATCATATCCATGTCCTATTCTCATTTACTTTCGCTCCTTCTATTTAATATCCTCTCTGCCACTATCATATCCTCAGGTGTTGTGAGCTTGATATTTTCATAGCTCCCCTCTACAAGCTTTACATTACCTACATATCTTTCATACAACATACAATCATCTGTTGCTTCAAAGCCTTCCTCAATAGCGCCTTCATGTGCAGATATAATGTCATCATATTTAAAGCATTGAGGTGTCTGAATTAAATAGGTCTTTTCCCTGTCTACCGTAGCACATATAAATCCATTCGAGTCCACTGTTTTTAATGTATCCTTACATTTTACCCCAACACCGCACGCTCCGTATTTAATACACTCATCAATTGATTTGTCTATTATATCGGTTGTTATAAGCGCTCTCGCTCCGTCATGGATTACTACATAATCAGCATTTTTTGCCTCAAGCAAGCCAAAATATACAGACTCCTGTCTTGTTTTTCCACCTTTTATTATTCTGACACGCTTTTTTGCACACTGTATATGCTCCATTGCCTCCAATATATCACTTTCACGTACCACCAATACAATATCATCTATTCTATCACTCTTTGCTATCATTTCAATTGTACGGTCAATTACAGCCCTCTCGCACAATGGAAGAAATACCTTATTTATAACCCCTCCCATACGGCTTCCCGAACCTGCTGCAACCACTACGGCTGTTATATGCGGCATATACATCAGTCTCCTTTCAACAGAAAATTGACAGCCGAAAACCGACTGTCAACTAAATTTCATCTCGCTTCAAACAATTCATCAACAGAATCACACATTATGCTCTCAATATCATTTCTGCCTGCAACCTTCGACAGCACAAGCTCGCTGACCATTATCTGCTTCGCATTATTAAGCATTTTTCTCTCACTCGTTGACAATCCCTTAGCCTTATCACGATACATAAGCTCTTTTACAACGTTCAACACCTGATAAATATCTCCGCTCTTGATTTTTTGCATATTATCACGGTGTCGCTTATTCCAATTCCCGCTATCCTCAACAGGAGCAGCTCTGAACGCCTCTAAAACCTTTGCTCCCTCTTCCTTCTCGATTACAAATCTGACTCCTATCTCGTCACAGCTCTGCATTGGTATCATTACGGTCATTTCTCCCGTAAGCGTCATTTTCATAACATAATATGACTGTTTCTTACCGAGAATCATCTTCTCCTCAATAGATTCTATAACGCCGGCACCATGCATAGGATACACAATCTTATCTCCTATGTTATACAACATCTACACCTTCTTATTCTGTCATTTTTGGCTGACATAATCAATGAGCAGATAAATCCGCTACATTACACTTTGATAATTATACCATAAAAAGGATAAAAAGTCAAATTTCATAATTATTTCTTTTTTAACAAATTTTTATAACATTTTTTGTTAAAAAACATTGCAATCCGCACCGTAAACATTTATAATAAAAGAGAAAAAGCCGTGCTGTGCGAACACGACTCTTTCCGTAAAATATTAGGGGAAGGTATATTG
>JAFQNU010000045.1 GCA_017420825.1 Clostridia bacterium | reverse complement strand
TTTCCTCTTCGGTAAAGCCCTGTGCATTTTCAGGAACTGCAGCATATCTGTTCTGCATTTTCGTTTCAGCAGCAGGAACAAAATCAGAAATTCTTAAGAAAGTTGTAGTATCTCTTACAACACTGTAAATTCTGTATTTTCCGTCCTCAACCTTTTCTGTTACAGAAACAACCATTTCATTCGGTGAAGTTTCCTGTGCTACCCTTGTAATATTTGTTAAGTCGGATATGTTGTATACTACCATACCATCTGTTTTACCAACTGTTACAAACATATAGTCATCAATTATTTCGATTGTTCTCAACTCACTGTCACCACCGCTTGAAACAAGCACCGAGCCAGCCGGAGCTGATGGTAATGTTCCGTCACTGTTAATCTTATACACTTCAATAGAATGACTATTTGCAGTAGCGTCATAATTTTCAGTATAAAGATATCCGTCTTTAACTACAATATGCTTATTTCTTGTTTTTGAATTTGTCATAGGAACAATATCATAAGTTCCCTTAATTACAGGTGTTGACGGTGTTGTGATATCAATTGCATAAAGATTTGAATAAGTTCCAAGATATGCATAATCACGTCCGTTAATTTCTGCTGTTGCTACCGACCATGCTCTGTTGTCTTCTCCCACCGTATTTTTGTCTCCAACACCGTCCGGTCTGAGTGTGCTTATTGCAGTCATATTCTCATCAATTATAAATTCAGGTAAATCTGAATATTCATTTACGATTGCAACTGTGTCGCTGTCTGCTATAATATTTTCAGAACCTCTTGCAAGTGTTGCAATAACCTCAACCTTTTCAGGCTTTTCGGGAGCATATGTGCAATAGAAGCTTCCATCAGCATTAACTGTTGCATTATATTCCTCACCGTTAACTAACATCGAAATGGTATCACCTGTCTGATATCCTTCAACATATCCGTTAATTTTTACAGTTGACTGATACTGAATATCTTCTGTGTTTATATCAAGCTTTGTATATAAGCCGTCAAGCATTCTGATAACAGAACCTGCAACAACCAACATTCCGTCAAATTCATTTACACCGAACATTTCACCGATTTCAACACCGCCTGATGTTTTGTTATATCTCTTTGCAATTTCACCTGTTGCTTTATTGATTATTCTTGCCTCTCCATCCTGATTTGCAACAACATAATAATCATCATTCAAATCAGTAGCCGTCAAAAATCTACCTTCAACATTTGTAACTGTAGGATTTGCTGGATTTATTACATCAACAATGTTTGAGCCACCTGTTTTCTCTGAGCTTGCTATAAATAATGTATTCTCATCTATCAGTTTAACAGCTCTTATACTTCCCTGTATGCCTGCTATTCCCGGATCACCATGATACAATTCACTAAAGCTGCCTTTACCATCTGTACCAATTGTAAGCTTGTTTATACAAAATCCCCAGCCGTTGTTATGCAGCTTGTTTCCGTCAGCATCTGTATTATCTGTTCTTGAATTATAATATGTAATGTATTCTGAATCAGAAATTTTCTTTATTGCTACACCATGCACACCATAGCCGTTCTCAGTGCTTGCAACTGTTGTTAAATCATCTATATTATAAACATACATTCTTCTTCCGCTTGTTCCGCCAAGTCCAACAAAAAGATAATCATCAACTATATTAATTGTAAACGGTTTGTTTTGTGTACCAAGTGATATTGATTTGCTTGCTGTAACTGTTCCGTCATCATTTATGTAATAATATTTTACCTCTGATGCAACAGAACCTGCACCGTCATACGCAAGAAGAAGATACCTGTCATGAATAAGCATCTGATCTATAAAATCTCCTGCTTTAACATCTGTTAAGGTCTGAATTGTTGATATATTATCCTTATCTGTTATATTGTAGCTGATAAGACCACCCTTTGAATAATAGTAAAGGTACTTATTGCCTTTTATTGTTATACCGTCAACGGTCGCTCCCTTTGCTGATGTTGTTCCTGTTTCTATTGCAAGATGTTCTGTTAATGCTGTAGGGTCACTATAAACCTTATTAGAAAGCTTTTTAACACTAAGTGTTTTTGTTGCAGTTGCAGCTGTTGCACCGTTTCTTATCAATTTTACAGTTACATTAGCTGTATCTGACTCAATTACATCTGTAATATTTGCTGTAAATGATGCAGGGTTAACAGTAGCATTATAATTTTTTCCGTTAACAGTTACAATAACACTGTCACCTGCTAATCTACCATCTATTTTTCCGCTGATAACACCTTCAACAGAATTTACATTTGCTGATGTGATTTCAATTCCTGTTTTATACTCGTACATTTCAAACGAACCAAATGTTGCAAAGCAAAGGAAACCGTTATAGGTATTAACGCCCATACCTATGCCTGTCACGAAATCCTTAATCTTTGTTAATGCACCATTCTCATATGTATAAACATATGCTCTTGAATCCTTTGTTGCAAGCACGATTGTGTTTCCATCAACTGCAATGTCTGTACCTTGTCCATTAGTGCCATTGCCTGTAACAAATTTTGGAGCTGTCGGAACTGATACATCAATTATATTAAGCGTATTAACAGTATCTGCAGAACCATTATTACTGTCAACGACTGCAATTGTGTTATCGTCAACAACCTCTATATCAACTATAGAGGCATTATTATTCATAACACCTTCAACAAAACCTTCGTATTTTGTTTCAACGGTATATGTTGTACCTGTTACTGTTATATCTCTGATTGAGAGGAAGTACTGATTACCGGCAGTTGCGAATTTGGCTCTGTTTACACCAAAAATTCTGTAAGAGTTATTTCCAAGCTTGTTTACTGCAATCGAGAATGTTGCAATTTGCTCAGCAACACTGTCATCGGTAATAGTTCCTCCAAGATTTGTCATTGTCGGCAGCATAATTGTTTCTGTTGTAAGTGCCTTAGGACTGTCAGCATCACTGATATCATATATTTTCACAGACGGAGTCGTAAAGTCTGTTGCCTGTACCTTATGTGCAGATACAAACAATAAATTATCAACAGCCTTCATAGTAACAGCAGTGGTCAAATTTTGTATTGATGAAATTTTTGATAAAGTTCCATCTGTCTGGCTTATTCTGTAAATTTCAAGAGTATTGTTTGTTTTGTTCATAACATACAGGCAATCCTCATTTACAAAAAGCTTTTCGTTTGTCTGTCCCGAATCTGGGAGTAGAATATCTGTATATGTTGTAACCAATACAGGATTTGCAGGGTCTGTTACATTTAAAACGTCAAGACCGCCGTTTGTACCTCCCGCTGTAAAACGTCCCACATATGCGTACATTTTTCCGTTTATTTCTGCCAATGCCGAACTGTTTGCACGTCCTGTCCAGCTCTCCGAGGTGTATTTTCCAACCAAACCATATGCTGCTGCATACGTGCTTACCGTCATTGCACTAAATAATGACATTACAAGTGCAAGAGCAATGGTAAGTGAAATTAATTTTTTTCCTCTCTTTAACATAAGAGTTCCTCCTTATAAATTTAATATATTTGCTCACAGCCGGACATTTCCGGCTGTGTCTGAGCCGTTAATTATTCAACCATTGTTATAATTCCATCAACGTCAACAATTTCTCTCTGTACTTCGCTAAAGGTATTACCCTTTAAAACTATATTCTGCTGCATAGAGCCTACCATATTTGTTCCTGCCGGTTGCCAGTTTTTACTGTCGTTACCAACGGTAATACCTCTGTCCATCTTCTCAACACGATTATTTTCTATTATAACACCCTTCATAATTGTTTCAGTTGTGTTGGTTTGCTGTCTTGAAAAAGTCGTTGCAAACATTCCGTTTAAGTCAGGTGCTTCTGTTACAGATATACTTTCAGGATATTCTCCCGTACCGATAATAACGTTATCCTTCATATCTATTCCATATGCAAGAACATCTGAAACAGTAAAGCCTGTTGCATATTCTATACCTGCATTTACTCCCACTCCACACACGTTTGTCTTTGTTGCGTGACCTTTTGTTCTGTTTCTGCCAAGTCTGTTAAAATATCCGGGGTTGAAACGTCTGAATCCGTCTCTTTCAACATGAACTGTATGTATATAAACACCCTCAACGTCAATAAGATTGTTTTCTGTTACTGCACAGTCTTGTGTGTCACCATACAGCCACAAGCCCTTTGCACCTGTATTTGCATAGTTATTATATATTGTCGCACCATATGCAAACTGTGCAAAAACAAACTTACTTGTGCTGTCGGGAAGAATTTCCCATTCACCCTCAATATTTATTGTCTTTGTTGCCTCATCAATGCTTGCTACTCTTCTTCTTTGACCAAGTCCCCTACCATTAACTATAACAATATCAAGTGTATCACCAAAAGCTGTATCCATATACCAACCTGCAGTTTCTGAACCTGTTGCCTTTCCGTCTGAGCCAACAACTTCATTTACAACAACTGAATTCTTTGTTGCCGAAACTATTTGTCCCGACATTCTTGTTGATGCCCTGTATGCTTCGGTACATACAAGCTCACCGTCATTTCCGCCCGGCATACCTGTGTTTCTTATGGTATTTCCCGCAACATAGGAATAACCTCTCATAAATATTCCCTGTGTATTTGCAACCTCTGTTCCATACTTCCAGTTTCTGTTCATTACATTATTTTCAAATACTGACTGAGTTGCAATAACAGCAAGGTTGTGAGTTGCAGTTGTAAAATGATTATTCGCAGCTTTAAAATATTTTGAAATATAGCAAGAGGTCATTGTCATACATGAGCCGTAGCATATATTGTCCTCAAAAAGCACATGGCTCTTTGCAACTACTACAATACCCAATGCTCTTCCTGCCTTTTTCTCAGGTCTGATAAGCGGTGAATAGAGCTTACACCCTTTTATAAAGATATGCTTAGCAGTTTTCAAGCTCTGATTTGTGATGTTTGCACCCCAGTCCTCACCGAGCCAGAAATAGGTGTCGGGAGTTCCCTGGTCGGGTGCGTCGTCAAGGAAAAAGCCCATATTCATAAAGCCTATTTTTCCGTCAATTTTTCCCTGTCCCTTTGTTCCGATCATTTGCTTACCCGTAATATCTTCACCCTTATATGAATAGATAAGCTTTGACTTCTCCATTCCGTCACCCATTAAGATAACTTTAGAATCCATCTGCAGACCTGCGTGCTTATATTCTCCCTCAGGGAAATACACAATTCCGCCGCCTGCTGTGTGAGCATCATCAATAGCTTTTTGAATTACTTCTGTGTTGTCTGTCTTTCCTGTGTTATCAGCATTATAAGGTGCTTTCGTTATATCGATTTTATTATCCCATTCAAATTCATCTGCCCATGGCTGATTTAAGTCATACGGGTCATAAACCTCATCTTTTACAGTAACCTTTCCGTATACTTCATAGCATTTATTCCAGATTACTCCGTCATTTGAAACATAAACCTCATAATCTCCGTTTGGAACATCATTCGGGATAGATGCCTTTATTCTAAACGGATTTATTTCAATAACTTCAAGGTCATATGTACCGTTCTCACCAACCAATGCGGCTCCTGTCTTTAATTCACCGCCAAATTCTGCCTGTGCAAAATTTCTTCCGAAAATGCTTAATATATCACCCTTTTCTATAATGTCCTTATCTACCCAGTGAAGTCTTGTTCCGTTAATCTCAATCGGAGCACTGTATCCAATATCATTCTTTATCCACGCTGTGAATACTCCGGGAGTTAAATCATTCGGAGTAATACAAGTTATGCTCTGTCCTTCTATGTCTTTATCAACAATTTCAAGCTCTATGGCATTTTCTGTCGGCTCTGCAGAATCAAACGCACCCCCAGCAATATAAACCTTTGGATTTGTTATATACTCACCGTAAAATCCTAAAAGCTCTCCCGGCATAAATGCATCTGTTGTATGGAACACAACAGGACGTCCGTCCTCCTCATAAACAGGAGCATTATAATCTTCATTATATTTTACAGGTGTGTTGTCCTCTGCTGTGTACTCGGTTTCCGCTATAAATTCAGCCTCTTCCTCTGCCGTCATGTCAATTCCTGTTGACAGTATTTTACAAACTTGTGCTCTTGTTGACGGAGATTTTGGAGCAAAGCTTCCGTCCTCCATTCCGTTTATAAGTCCCATTGAGTTTGCCTTATCAACATACGGCTTTGACCATACTGTAATCTGGTCACTGTCTGTAAATTCAACATTAGATGTATCTGTATTTACAACACCAAAATATTCCATGAGGTTGACTGTTATAGCTGCCATTTCCTCTCTTGTTATCTTCTCATCAGGCAATACCTTCTTGTTTGCAAGCATTTCTTCAGGTATAAGTCCTAAAAGATATGCTGTTTCAATATAGTCTGCATACCATGCATTATCACTGACATCTGAAAATCTCTTTTTATATCTCTCAACCGCAGGTGTTGCCATTCTTGTTGCAATTGATATAAACTCCGCTCTTGTGATATTATCCTCAGGGGCAAATTTATTATTACCCTTACCAAGTATATATCCCTTTGAGCTCATTTTTGCAATATGCTCATTTGCCCAGTGTGATTTTGTATCATCAAAGGGACTTTCTATTTCCTGTACCTCTCCGTCTGCTGTTCCAAAAATCTCTTCCTCTGTCGGAATCTCAGGCATACCTGTCGTGTCAAACTGATATTCGGGATCAACAACATAAACACCGCCGGCACATGCACAGTAAATGAGATTTCCCTCGTTCTGCAATCCGTAAACCATTGAATTCATTGTTGCTGCACCAAGTTGAATTGGCTTTTGTCCGTCCTTTACATCATAGATATATGTTTTAAAATCATATGCTCCGACATAGAGCGTCTCACCATCAAGACAGAGTCCGTTTGGTCTTGACAACGCTGTAAAGGACAGCAATGCCGGCTTTTCCTTATCTGTTATATCAACTATTCCGAGACCATTGTAATCAGCTGCATAAAGTGTGTTTCCCTCTACCAATGTATCGGTAACTCCGCCGAATTTTTCTCCGAGCGTATAGGGCGCTACTGTCTTTATCTCGGCAAGATTTGAAATATCATAAACGTAGAGAACATTCTTCGTGTTGATTATGTACACATATCCGTCCTTGATATATCCGTTATTTGAATTTCCTGCTCCGCTTATTGTCGCAAGAGGCTCAGGGATTTTGTCCTTTGA
>JAFQNU010000044.1 GCA_017420825.1 Clostridia bacterium | reverse complement strand
GATAACAGAAAAAGATTTGAAGAAATATATCATCAGAATATTAAAAGAGAGGGTGCAGATAAACTGTGGGAGTATTTAACTTCTCCGTCATCAGATTTTTTTACTGCTCCTGCAAGTGCAAGATTTCACGGCTCGTATGAGGGCGGCTTGCTTGAACACAGTTTAAATGTATATGACTGTCTTGTCGACTATCTTGCAAGAGAACGTGTAAAAACCAGTTACAACATGGATTATACTCCCGAAACAATTGCGATAGTATCACTTTTGCATGATTTGTGTAAAATTAACTGTTATAAAAAGGGAACAAGGAATGTAAAGGATGAAACCGGAAAATGGCAGAGTGTTCCGACATTCGAATTTGATGATAAAATGCCATACGGACACGGAGAAAAATCTGTGTATATTATAAACGGATATATGAGATTATCGCGTGAGGAGGCTTTTGCGGTAAGATATCACATGGGATTTTCAGGAGTAGAGGATGCACGGTCAGTAGGAACAGCTTTTGAAATGTATCCCCTTGCATTTGCACTCTCTGTTGCAGATATGGAGGCAACATATTATATAGAAGGGAAAAAATAAAATTCGACAAATTTTAAGAAATTGTTACAGAATTTAATAAATTCTTGTTGAAATAATGATTTAAAAACAATAAGTTCAAAAAAGTTCATATAAAATTCACATTTAAAAAAACCAAGGTTTTATGCGGTTTTGAAGGGCGTGAATTTTATTTTTTTAAAGAAAATTTTAAAAAATTATTAAAAAAGTTTGACAAATGGAGAATGATGTAGTATAATAACTGTGTAATAATTGAGTAACAAAAGAAATATATTTTGTAATTTTTATTGCAAAGAAAGGAATGTATTTTATAAAATGAGAAATTTAAAGCATACAATTGCTGCATTTTTGGCAGTTGTATTAATCGGTTCACTTGCAGTATCACAGGCTTCTGATATAACTGCTGCAAATGCCGATAAGATTGAGGATGAATACCTCACAGTATCAGATGCAGAGAATACAGAAATTTCAGATGTTGTTTACATAGACGGAGAGCAACCACAAACTGTTGAATATACTGAAGAGGAAAAGCAGGAAGCAATGGGCAATACAAAGCTTGTTGATATCTGTGAGGACAAGATTGCGTATAAGGACACTGTTATTGAAGATGCAAGACCTTTTGAGCCTGTTACAGGTTATGTTATAACCACAACAGGAGGCCTAAATGTAAGAGCAGGTGAAGGACTTGACACACAAATACTTGACAGCATAACATACGGTCAGATGATTGACATTATAGATGAGACAGATGAGTGGTATGTAATTCCGTTCGGTGAGGACGGCGGTGTTGGCTATGTATTAAAGGAATATGTTACAACCTCATATGAGAAAGCAAGAGAAGTTCTTTTAGAGAGTGTAATGTATGAGTCGGGTGTTGTATCGGTTGAGGGCGGCTCACTCAATGTAAGAAGTGCCGCAGGAACGGAAAACACCATGGTTATTGACCAGGTTGCAGACGGTGATTATATAGTTGTTCTTGACAGAGTTGATGACGAATGGATGAAGGTATACTACGGCAATAACTATAATGTTGGTTATGTTATGTCTAAGTATGTGAGTATAGCCGGAATGGTGGCAAGAGACGAGGTTGCAAAAAAACGTATTGAGAGAATAGAAGCAATTTCGGATGACGGAATTATCGTTTCAAATTCAACTATTAATGTAAGAAAAATGCCATCTGAGGATGCGGCTGTGATTAACACAATGTCAAGCGGAGCAAAATGTCTTATAATTTCAAAAGGCTCACAATGGACAAAGATAGCATATGGAGCATACAGAACAACAGGTTATGTTAAGAGTGAGTATATAATGACTCAGGATGCATATGACGATATGATAGCTCAAAGGAATGCGGCGGCAAAGAAAAAAGCAGAAGCAGCTGCGGCAAAGAAGTCTGCTGCAAAGACAGCGACAGCATCAAAATCTCAGGAAAACGCAAATCCTGCACCAAGCTCAAAGGGACAGGCTATTGTAAATGAGGCTGCAAAATATATTGGTGTAAAATATGTTTACGGTGGCACATCTCCTTCAGGCTTTGACTGTTCAGGGCTTGTACAGTACGCATGCCGTAAGGTGGGTATTTCTGTTAACAGAACTTCAAGATCACAATACAGCAACGGTGTTGCAGTGTCCAAGAGTAATCTTCAGCCTGGAGATTTGGTATTCTTCTCTAAAGGTAGCGGAATATCTCACGTTGGTATTTATGCAGGAAACGGACAGGTTATCCATGCTCCAAGCCCTGGTAAGAGAGTTTGTTATATAGCATTATCTAAAATCTGCAGTTACTCAACATATGTAGGTGCAAGAAGAGTATATTAATATTCAGGGGTGTTGAATTTGCAACACCCCCTCATTTTTTTTATTCAGTTGCCTGCTCTGTGTTGTTTCCCTGTTCGGTATCGGTTGCATCTGCGGCAGTTTCTTCGCTTGGGGCGGACTGCTCGGTATTTGTTTCCCCGCCTGTTGTTACTGTCTCCGAGGTTTGAGCCGTTGTTTCGGGCATAGGCTCGGAAGTCGCAGGCTTGTCGCCTCCTCCGCACGCCGTTATGCTCAAGGCAAGTATTCCTGCAGATAACAAAGTCAAAAATTTTTTCATTTACATTTACTCCCTTCAAATCTCTTTGAATTATAAATTATGTGTAGTATATTATATACATGGTAAAATGAAATATTCCAAAAAAATGAATTAAACAGGCAGTATTTGCATATTTATTTCTTGACTTTAGTAATGCAAAAGTATATAATAGAATAATAATTTAATAATTCGGAGGCAATAATGATTTATAATAATATATTGGAGGCAATCGGTGAAACGCCAATGATAAGGCTTAATCATATGGGTGACCCTGACGGTGCAGAGATTTTGGTTAAATTTGAAGGATTGAATGTGGGCGGCTCTATAAAAACAAGAACAGCACTAAATATGATTAATGATGCCGAAAAAAGGGGTATAATAAATAAGGATACTATAATAGTTGAGCCGACAAGCGGAAATCAAGGTATAGGTCTTGCACTTGTCGGAGCGGTTAAAGGGTATAAAACAAAGATAATTATGCCTGATTCGGTGAGTGAGGAGCGCAGAAAGCTTGTTAACCATTACGGGGCTGAGGTTGTTCTCATTCATGACGCAGGGAATATAGGAGAGTGCATTGAGGAGTGTCTTAATACAGCTCTTAGAATGCAGGAGGAAAATCCGAATATTTTTGTTCCTCAACAGTTTATTAACCCTGCAAATCCGTCAATACAGAAAAATCAGACGGCTGTTGAGATATTAAAGCAGGTAGACGGACCGATACATGGTTTCTGTTCGGGAATAGGAACAGGCGGAACAATAACAGGAATTGGTGAAATGTTAAGGGAGCATAATCCTGACATAACTATATGGGCAGTAGAGCCGGAGCATGCGGCAATTTTGTCGGGCGGTTCAATCGGTACACATATTCAGATGGGAATAGGTGACGGAATAATTCCTGATATATTGAATCAGAATATATATTCTGATATATGCATAATAGAAGACGACGAGGCCATAAGAACTGCAAAGGAGCTTGCCTCAAAGGAAGGTAGTATGTGCGGAATTTCAAGCGGTACGAATGTTGCTGCTGCGATAAAGCTAAGCAAAAAGCTTGGTAAGGGAAAAACGGTTGTCACAGTTCTGCCTGATACAGCAGAAAGATATTTTTCAACACCGTTATTTGAATAGTGGGAGAATATTATGAGAGTAATAACACTTGTAGGGGAATCGGGAACAGGGAAGAGTCATCATGCGGCTGTGGTTGCAAAAAAGGAAAAAGCAGATGCAATAATAGATGACGGACTTCTTATTTCATCAAATAAGGTACTTGCAGGTAAGTCTGCAAAAAGAGAGAATACGAAGATTGCGTCGGTAAAGCGTGCATTGTTTAGTTATCCTGACCATGTTGCAGAGGTAAAGGCGACAATCAAAAAAAATAACATAGAAACAATACTTATCCTCGGAACATCTGAGGAAATGACAAACAGGATTGCACAAAAGCTTGAATTGGGTGAAGTGGATAAGCATATTCACATAGAGGAAATCTCAACACCTGAGGATATTGCGACGGCAAAACGACTTAGGTACACTTATGGAAAACATATAATTCCTGTGCCGACATTTGAGATAAAAAAAGACTTTTCGGGTTACTTTCTGCACCCGTTAAGAATTTTTATGCGTAGGCAGGGAAGACGTGAGGAATTTGAAGATAAATCGGTTGTAAGACCGACATACAGCTATCTTGGAGATTTTTCAATATCGGATAATGCGATAGTACAGATGGTTGTTTATGAGGCAAAACGATGTGCAGGTGTTGAAAGGGCTAATGCATCTATCATAAATCATGCTAACGGAGAAATTGAAATAAATGTGAGTCTTACTCTTAGTTATGGAATAAATATTCGTTCTGTGTGTTCTGATGTATCCTCGTCGGTCATAAAACAGATAGACAGGATGACAGCACTAAGTGTATGCAAGGTTAATATTACGGTAAAAGAATTGATGACAAGCTGAGCAGACACTCCAAAATGGAGTGTCTGCTCTACTTTTTTGTGCTTTTAATATCTTTCGGAGAAAATTTCATAATATCCAGATAAGAATTCAATTCATAATCATCCTGCGGAGCACTCGGCACAATTCCTGTACAATCGGTAGTGCTTGCAGCTGTCAGAAAATCCTCATCGGGGAGAGAATGGGAGGATAATTTTTTCTTCATATTCATCACTTCACAATTAATATAATTTTTGGTCAATTTTAACAAAAATTTTGACATAATCGGTAAAAAAACAACTCAATCAGTCGAATTTTGACGTATTTTCTGACCGATTACTGATATTATCATCAAAAAAGCATTAGTTTATTCAATCAAAATATTGTGTTTAATGCTTAAAAATTACAAGTTATACACATTATATTGTATCTAAACAGAAATAGTAATGTTACACTTATTTAATATTAACGCTAATATAGTAATATTTGTAATTATTCTTAAAAAATATTTAATTTTTTTGATAAATTCTATTGCAAAATTCAAATAATTGGTGTATAATAGGGGGTGAAATGGTTGATATTGGAGAGTTTGGGCGGAAATGGATAAATTTTCCAATAAATATTGACCGTTCTGTCCTCTAAAGATTTATTTGAAAGGCGGTGAGTCGGATGGTTTCATTTGTCGGTGAATATGAGCGTCAGCTTGATGAGCGCGGCAGATTTATTTTGCCTGCCAAAATAAGAGAAAAGCTATCCGGCACCGTTTATATCATTAAGGCACTTATGGAGCCATGCTTAAATCTTTATACCGAGGAGGAGTGGGACAGAATTTCTGATGAGGCACACGAGCTTCCTACAGGAACAGACCCTGTTGCAGCAGAATTTACAAGAAAGCTGTTTTCTAGAACCTTGGTTTGTGAGATAGACAAGCAGGGACGTATTGCTTTGAATGATAAGTTGATTAAAAAGGCAGGTTTAAAAAAGGACATAGTTCTTGCGGGGGCAAACAGCAAGCTTGAAATATGGGACGCTGATTTGTGGAATGCTAAGGATGAAGATGACGAGGAAGATATAGCTCTTATTGTTCAGGGTATTAAAGAGTATAAATTACACATTTAATGCGAGGAAGATATGGAATTTAAACATATATCGGTGCTATTTAATGAGACGATTGACAGCCTTTGTTTGAAAGACGGAGGAATTTATGTTGACGGTACGCTTGGCGGCGGAGGTCACAGCTATGGAATGTTGTCAAGAGGTTATGATATAAGGCTTATTGGAATTGACCAGGACAAGGAAGCTATTGAAGCGGCAAAAGAGAGACTTTTTGAGTATAGCGAAAAGGTCACATTTGTAAATGATAACTTTTCAAACATCGAAAGTATTTTAACAAGGCTTGGCATTGATGCAATAGACGGTGCGGTGCTTGATTTGGGAGTTTCCTCATATCAGCTTGATAACGCACAAAGAGGATTTTCATATATGCATGATGCAAGACTTGATATGAGAATGAACAGTGAGAGTAGTTTGAGTGCATATGAGGTTGTGAATAACTATTCGTATGATGAGCTTGTAAGAATTTTTTATGAATATGGCGAAGAGAACTGGTCGACAAGAATAGCAAAATTTATTGTTGATAAAAGAGAGGACAAGCCTGTTGAAACAACATTTGAGCTTGTGGAGCTTATAAAGGCGGCAATTCCGCAGAAGGCACGTCAGCAAGGCTCACATCCTGCAAAAAGAATTTTTCAGGCAATAAGAATAGAGGTAAACAACGAGCTCGGAATTTTGACCGATACAGTTAGTGATATAGTAAGGTTCTTAAAGCCTGGAGGAAGAATTGCAGTAATAACCTTCCATTCGCTTGAGGACAGATTAATTAAAAAAGCTTTTTCTAAATTGGCAACGGGCTGTGTTTGCCCGAAAAGTTTCCCGGTTTGTGTCTGTAATAACCAGCCCGTTGTCTCAGTAATAACTAAAAAACCGATATTACCTTCTAAGGAAGAGGAAATATCAAATTCAAGATCAAAGAGTGCAAAGCTACGTGTAGCAGAAAAATTATGATAGATAAAAGGAGAGGTACAAAAAATGGGTTATTCAAATCTTGCCTATAAGAATTGGGTAGAGGAAGAAGAAATAGGGGTTGCTGAGGCTAAGGTTCAGCCGCAAAAGAAGAGTGTTAAGAATTTCAGACCTATAATTTATGTACTCATTTTATCTGTTGCCGCATACTACATGATTTCAAAAAGTGTTGTACTTTATGAAACAAAACAGGAAATCAAGCAAAAGCAGGCAGAGCTTACAGAGCTTGAAACATACACAAGTCAGAGAACATTTGAGCTTGAACAGAGTGTCGATTTGGCTACCGTTGAAGAAATTGCCACTACTAAGCTGAATATGCAAAGACCCGAAAGCTATCAGATTGAATATGTAAGCATGAATCGTGATGATGTGACAGAGGTTACAGCAGGAGAGGTTGAGGGTGTTAAAAGCAAGGTAAATAAGGCGGCAGAAAGCTTTAAACGTAACATTGTTGGAATATTTACTATAAGAGGCAAATAAAATTTACATAAGAAGCTTGTATGTGCCTTGAGTAAAATAGAAATAGTGCAGCCAAAGACATCATAAAAGGGTGTCTTTGGCTTTACGCAATTTTATAAGGATTGTATAATTTTGGCGAAAAAGGTAAGTGCCGGAAAGGATAAGGATATGTCTGCACAAAATATGGGAAAAGTAAAAGTAAAAATTCTGGTTGTAACAATTATAATGGTGTCACTTCTGACACTTACGCTATTAAAGATAGGATATTTGCAGATTTTTAAGTGTGCAGAATATACCGAGGCGGTTATAGCTCAGCAAACTCAAGCGTCAAAGGTAAATCCTATGCGTGGAACAATATATGACAGAAACGGAAAAGCACTTGCAGAGAGTGCAAGTGTTAATACTCTTATCTGTAATCCGCAACAGATTGAAAAGGATAAGGCGGCAGAAATTGTTGCAACCCGACTTGCGCCGATAACAGGACTTGAGTATGATTATCTTTATGAACGTCTTACTAAAACTACAACAAGGTATCAGAGTATTAAAAAAAGGCTTACGGTTGAGGAAACTGCTGCAATAAATGAGCTTAAAGACTCAAAGAAAAACCCTGAAACAAGTAAATATTTTAAGGGAATTAGTTTTGAGGCGGACTCAAAGAGGTATTATTCCTATGGTATAGCTCCGCATATTCTCGGTTTTACAGGTTATGATAATGACGGAAGAATGGGAATTGAGCTTATGTTTGATGATGAGCTTGCAGGAAAACCGGGAAGTATAATAAGTGCGCGTTCTGCATCGGGAACATATATGGATTTTCAGTATGAGGATATGACAGACTCACAAAAGGGTGCAGATATTGTTCTTACAATTGATGAAACTATTCAGCATTTCCTGGAAAAAAATCTTGAAGAGGCTGTAACTGAATATTCCCTGAGAGAGGGTGCAGCAGGTATTGTTATGAATCCTAAAACAGGCGAAATACTTGCAATGGCAACAAAACCTGACTTTGATGTAAATGCGTATAACGATATTACAAAGTTTGTAAGTCAGGCAGTTATGCTTGATGAAAATGAGCAGCTTTCAGGCTATAATTCGGAAAACAAGGATGTACAGGAAAAAGCGGTTAACCTGATAATGCAGAAAATGTGGCGTAATAAGGCTATTTCTGATACCTATGAGCCGGGTTCAACATTTAAAATTATAACTGCGGCAATGGCGTTGGAGGAAGATGTTGTATCAAAAAATTCAAGATTTTATTGTGCAGGCTATAAGCAGATTGCCGACAGAAGAATAAAATGCCATAAACATCAGGGACATGGTTCACAATCATTTGTCGAGGGTGTTCAGAACTCATGTAACCCTGTTTTTATGGATTTGGGACTTAGTGTAGGGTCACAGAAGTTTAAGGAGTATTTCAATGCGTTCGGATATACCCAAAAGACAGGTATAGAATTAAACGGTGAATCGGGTAGTATTTATTATACAAAAGATGTTCTTTCTGAAACTGATATAGCAACAAGTGCATTCGGTCAAGGTTTTTCAATTACTCCTATTCAGCATATTTGTGCAATTTCGGCAGTAATAAACGGCGGTAATCTCATGAAACCGCTAATTGTTAAGGAAATAAGAAATGAAAGCGGTATAGTAAAATCCTATCAGAGTGAGATAAAAAATAAAGTAATTTCAGAGGAAACCTCTAAAACAATGCGCGAAATTTTGGAGAGTGTTGTATCAAGTCCGACAGGTTCAGGTAAAAATGCCTATATTAAAGGCTACAGAATAGGCGGAAAGACAGGTACATCTGAAAAGGGAAGAAATAACGATAAGAGAATTGCATCATTTGTTGGCTTTGCGCCTGCTGATGACCCTGAAATTGTATGTCTTATCATGATGGATGAGCCACAATGTACGGTAAGATACGGCGGAACAATCTGTGCACCTGTTGTAGGTGAGGTAATAGAGGATACCCTTGAATATCTCGGTGTAGAGAGACAATATACTGAAGAAGAGGCAAAAACAGTAACTAAAACTGTTCCTGAGGTAAGGGGATTCAGTATCGAAAAGGCAAAAGAAACACTTACCAATTCAGGCTTTAAGGTAAGAGTATCGGGTGGCGAGAGCGAAGAGGGTATAGTTGACCAGCTTCCAAAACCCGGCTCAAGTGTAATGCTTGATTCTACTGTTATTATATATACACAGGAAATAAATGAAGATAATCTTGTAACGGTACCTGATGTGTCGGGAATGTCTCCCGAAGCGGTACGCCGTGAGCTTGAAGATTACGGACTGAACTTTGAGGCAGTCGGAGCAGGCTTAAATTCAACGGAAGGAGCATATGCTGTAAAACAAAATATTGCTCCGGGCGAGAGAGTTCAGCCGGCAACAGTTATTAGCGTGGAATTCAGACACGCATCATCAGACTAATATAAGGAAGGGTGTTGATACTATTTTAGCAAGTGAATTATTCGGTACCCAGTGGACGCAGGAGGATTGCGTGATAAAGGGTATTACATGTGATTCACGAAGGATAAAATCGGGGTATATATTTGTATGCTTAAAGGGTGAAAATGACAGTGGATACAGGTATGCGGAGCAAGCATACGCAAGGGGAGCATGTGCAATTCTGGCTGACAGTGCGATTAATTCGGAAATACCTGTTATACTGTGCAAAAATCCGAGACTAAAAATGGCAGAATATGCAAAGAAAATTTATTCTGCACCTGATGAGAAAATGATAATGACAGGTGTGACAGGTACAAACGGCAAAACTACTGTAACACACCTCATAAGAGATATACTTGTTTTTAATGGTCACAACACTTCATTAATAGGAACAAATGGTTGCTTTTATAATCAACATTTAACTGATGAAAGCTTTACAACATCAACTACTCCGGAATCGGCAGAGCTTTATAAGATTTTATATAATATGCACGAGCTGGGGGCAGACAGTGCTGTTATGGAGGTATCATCTCATGCTCTTGAGCTTGACAGGGTTCATAAGATGAAATATGATATTGCAGCGTTTACAAATCTGACTCAGGACCATATGGATTTTCATAAAAATATGGAAAACTATTATAAAGCAAAGGAAAAGCTTTTTGAAAGTGCTAAAAAATGTGTAATAAACACAGATGACAAATATGGAAAGAGGTTATATGAAAAATACAGAGAAAAATCAGTGTCGTATGGTTTTTGTAATGCGGATATAATGGCAGAAAATATAGAATATACACCATATGGCTCAAAATTTATTCTTTCGGACAAAGGAGAAAGCTCTGAATTTTATATAAATATTCCGGGTAAATTTTCGGTTTATAATGCAATGTGTGCTTATGCTGTGTGCAGAGAGTATGGAATTGAAAAAGAGGCGATAGCCAATACACTTGCAAAAACCGCAGGAGTAAAGGGAAGGGCAGAAAGAGTAGATGTAAACACTGATTATAACATTATAATAGATTATGCTCATTCTCCGGATAGTCTTGAGAATATAATTAAGTCCGTAAAATGTTTCACAAGCGGTAAAATTATAACAGTATTTGGTTGCGGCGGGAACAGAGACAGGGAAAAAAGAGCTGTTATGGGAGAAATATCTGCAAAATTATCAGATTTTACAGTTATAACCTCTGATAATCCAAGATTTGAAAATCCCGTTCAGATATTAAGAGATATTGAAAAGGGTATATATAAGGTGACGAATAATTATGCCGTAATCCCTGACAGATACGAAGCTATAAAGTATGCAATGGAGCTTGCTTCACCAAAGGATTCAGTTTTGCTGTGCGGAAAAGGGCATGAGGATTATATAATAAAAAATGATAAGAAAATCCCATTTGATGAAAGAGAAATAGTAAAAAATATAATTGAGAATAATTTACAATGAAAGGACAGAAGAATTAATGCAAAGGCTGACACTAACACAAATAGCACAGGCAACAGACGGAATTTTAATCGGAGATGATGTTTTAGTTGAGAGTGTATCAATAGACTCAAGAGATGTTAAAAACAGTGCACTTTTTGTTGCACTAAAGGGTGAAAATACCGATGGTCACAGCTATGTAAAAAATGCATTTGACACTGGTGCGGCGGCAGTATTGGTATCTCAAAAGGTTGAAGCACCTGAGGGAAGAGGTGCGGTGTTGGTTGATGATACTCTTCTTGCTTTGGGAAAGCTTTCTAAATACTATAAAGAGCAGTTCAAAATTAAAACTGTTGCAGTTACAGGAAGTGTGGGTAAGACTACAACAAAGGATATGCTTTTTTCGGTTATGTCACAG
>JAFQNU010000004.1 GCA_017420825.1 Clostridia bacterium | reverse complement strand
TAACCTTTTTGACAAAGAAAAAACTGAATTAATACAATATGCAGCCGGAAAAACAGAAACCTCATATATTATCCCTGAAAGTGTAACAAAGATAGAAAACGGTGCATTTATGAATGGTGACAGACTGACAGAAATAATAATACCTGACGGAGTGATAAGTATAGGTGAAAGAGCATTTTCAGATTGCTGGAATTTAAAAAAAATTGCAATTCCGAATGGCGTAACGGTGATAAACGACAGTGTTTTTTCAGAATGTTACAATTTGGAAGAGATAGTAATTCCAAAGAATGTAACAAGCATAGGTGCTTGTGCATTTGCAGGGTGTGATAGTTTAACGGAAATAAAAATTCCGTCTGGGGTAGTTGCCATTGGTGAGGGTGCATTCTGGAGCTGTGACGGATTGAGTGAGATTACAATTCCTGATGGTGTGACAAGAATACCTATGGAAACATTTTATGGCTGTGGGGGACTGACAACTGTAACAATAGGAAAAAATGTTGAATATATAGGTATTTGGGCATTTTATTTTTGCAATAATTTGAAAGAAATAGTTATCGGTGACGGTGTTAAAAACATAGATTGGGCTGCATTTAGTGCTTGCAGTAGCTTATGCAATGTTTACTATTGTGGAACAGAAACAGATTGGGCAAACATATCAATAGAAAGCAGCAATACATATTTGGAGAATGCGGCAAGACATTATTGTAATATAGATAATTCAAAAATAGATATCACTACCTCAGAGAATAGAAAAGAATTTACAGTAAAACCATATAATATTGCTGTTGGTAATGCGGTTGTTCTTGCTTTATACAAGGACGGAAGGCTCGTGCAATTTCAAAAAGCGGCTTACAGAGGAGAAGAGATAGAATTCAAAACGTCAGAGGATTATACCGAAGCTAAAGTTACAGCATGGAAATCATTGGAGAGCTTACAACCTGTGTCTCGTGCGGAAACAGTAAGATAAATTTTAAAGTTGAAAGGAAAGAAAATAATGGAAATACCGGTTTATTTGTTTACAGGCTTTTTGGATGCGGGAAAGACAGCATTTATACAGGAAACTCTTGAAAATGAGGATTTTAACACAAAGGAAAATACACTTGTAATTCTTTGTGAAGAGGGTGAGGGAGAGTTAAATCCTAATAAATTTAAAACTGAGAAGGTTGTTATAGAGTCAATAGAGGATATTGATGATATAAGTATTGATAAGCTTGACAGTCTTGCGAAAAAGCATAAGGCAAGGCGTGTAGTAATAGAATACAACGGAATGTGGCAGTTAGATGAGTTGTATAAGAATTTGCCTGAAGAATGGAGTGTGTATCAGGAGATTTTTACAGCAGATGCTAATACATTTGAAATGTATAACTCAAATATGCGTTCGTTGGTAGTGGACAAACTGCAAAGTGCTGAGGTTGTGATGTTTAACAGACTTAGCAAAACAACTGATATAATGCCACTTCATAAAATAGTACGTTCTGTGTCACGCAGAGCAAGCATTGCTTATGAGTATACAGACGGAGAAGTTATTGAGGATACAATCAAGGACCCGTTGCCGTTTGATATTAATGCAGATGTTATAGAAATTGAGGACAATGATTACGGCATATGGTACAGAGACCTTGCTGAAGAAACACAAAAATATATAGGTAAGGTGTTAAAGTTCAAGGGAATTGTCGGAAAAGACCCGTCGCTTGGTGATAAGGCATTTATAGTTGGAAGACACGTTATGACCTGTTGTGAGGATGATATAGCATTTCAGGGACTTGTATGTAAATCAAAAGAGCCGACAGAGCTAAAAAATCGTGACTGGGCAATTGTGACAGCAAAGTTGATAATTGCCGAGCATAAAGTTTACGGTGGGGAAGGACCTGTTCTCATATTAAAAGAATGGGAAAAATCTGATGTGCCGGAGCAAGAGGTTGTTTCGTTAATGTGAGTGAAAATGGCTGTTGCGTTAAGAATTTATTCGACGTAACAGCTTTTTATATAAACTGTGATATTATTTTAACAAATGTTGACAAGCGTGTTAAATTATGCTATACTATATCTTGTGGAAGAATTGATTTAATTTGACTATAAAAATACTAACGAAGGGATATGAGTTGTAATGGTAAATTATGATAAGAAAGCTGATATGCAGCCTGATATCAAAACGGTTTACCGAACTGAAAGCGGTATTAATTTGCCACTTTGGGTATATAATCCGAGAGTTGTAAATGATAAAAATAATTACTTTGTTCTTGCAATTCATGGCGGAGGCTGGAGAGGAGCCAGAGAGGATAACAGTGAGTGGAATGGTGGCTGGATGATACATCAGGCAAAAATATTCTCATTACTTGGTTATACCGGTGCTGCAATATCCTATCGTACTCTTGGCTTTGATAATACAGATATTAAAGATTTGATTGAGGATTGCAGGGAAGCTGTTAAGTATATAAGGAAAAACTTTGAATTTGAAAAGCTGATTATCATAGGTGATTCGGCAGGGGGACACCTTGCAACCTGTCTTGGAATTGACGAGGACGATTGTGTAAGACCGGATATTGTCCTATCCTGTAATCCTGTACTTGATTGTACAGAGAGATTCAGCTATGCGTCAGAGGACGAAGAGGTAAGAATTGAGGCTTCTCCTTTATTCTCTGACATTAAAAAATGTGCAGACTTTTTATTTATGCATGGTAATGCAGACCCGACTGTTCCGTATGAGGACACAGTCAGAATGCATGAAAAATTACAAAAGCTTGGCTTTAATTCGGAAATGATAACACTTGATGGAATTCAACATGCTTTTATTCTTTATGATTATAAGAGTACAGATGAACAGGTTGTTTCATATATGGAAATGATAGAAGAATATTTAAATAAAAAATTATAATTCAGGAGGATTTAAAAAATGGAAGTAAGAAGTGCATCAAACCCAAAGGACGTAAAGCATTACACAACAGACAGATTAAGAGAGGAGTTCCATATTGCGGAGCTTTTCACAAAGGATAATGTTAAGATGGTGTATAGCCATATTGACAGAATTATTACAGCAGGATTTATGCCCGTTTTTCAGGAATTGAAGCTTGAGGCAGGTAAGGAGCTTGCAGCAGACTATTTCTTGCAGAGACGTGAAATGGGCTGTATCAATATCGGAGGAAAGGGTGTAGTTACAGTTGATGGTAAAGAGTATGTAATGAATCCGAGAGACGGAATTTATATCGGTATGGGGAATAAGGAAATAAGCTTTAAGAGTGTTGATTCTGGGGAGCCTGCAAAATTCTATGTTTCATCATGTCCTGCTCACAAGGAATATCCGACAGTTCATATTGATATTACAAAGGCAAAAAAGGTTCCTTGCGGAAGTGTTGAGGATTGTAATAAGAGAGTTATTAATCAGTACATTCACCCGGAGGTTATGCAAAGCTGTCAGCTTGCAATGGGCTTAACACAGCTTGAGGTTGGTTCTAACTGGAATACCATGCCTTCTCACACTCATGACAGACGTATGGAGGTTTATCTCTATCTTGACATGGGTGAGAATGATGCAGTATTCCACATGATGGGTGAGCCAAAGGAAACAAGACATATTGTTATGCATAATGAAGAGGCTGTTATTTCACCAAGTTGGTCAATTCATTCAGGTGTGGGAACTAAGAACTATTCATTTATCTGGGCGATGTGCGGTGAAAATCAGGAATTCACAGATATGGACTTTATTGAGACAAAGGAATTGAGATAAGACTATGGAATACAAGGAAATTGAATGGGAAGGTTTTTCGGGAATTGAGTTCGAATTTGACGGACTAAATGCAAAACTGATAAAGCCGAATGTTAAGCCTAATGGTAAGTGGGCATTAAAGACAGAGTATTTCGGTGCATTTCCGGCACTTGAGGTTGAGCTGTTAAACAGAGGATGGCACATAGCATATAACGAAAATTACAACAGATGGGGACAGGAAAGAGATGTAGTAAGAAAGTGCGAGTTTATCCGATTTATTTCATCTGAATTTTCTCTTGATAAAAAATGTGCAATAGTCGGAATGAGCTGCGGAGGAATGTACGGTGTAAAAACTGCTGCAATGGCTCCTGAACTCATTAGTGTATTGTATCTTGATGCACCTGTTATCAACTATCTTAGCTGTCCGTGCGGACTTGGTGTGGCAGCAAATGATTTGTTTGAAGAATTTCATAATATTACAGGATTGACAATAAGTCAGATGCTGTCATATAGAGATAATCCGCTTGATAAGCTTGATATTCTTGTGAAAAATAATATACCTGTCATACTTGTTGCAGGAGACAGTGATACGGTTGTACCATACTGTGAAAATGGTGCATTGTTGGAAGAATACTACAATAAAAACGGTGGTCAGCTTGAGGTACATATTAAGCCGGGCTGTGACCACCACCCACACGGGTTAGAAGATAGCAATATAATTGCAGATTATATAGAAAAATTTTAATATATGGAGGAAAAAATAATGTTTAATTTGACAGGCAAGATTGCGCTTGTTACAGGTGCATCATACGGAATAGGATATGCAATAGCGAAAGGACTTGCAGATGCAGGTGCAAGGATTGTATTTAACGATATTAATCAGGAGCTTGTAGACAAGGGGATTGCTGCATATAAAGAAGACGGAATTGACGCTAAGGGTTATGTATGTGATGTGACCGATGAGACAGCTGTAAATTCAATGGTAAAAAATATTGAAGAAGAGGTCGGAGTAATAGATATTCTGGTTAACAATGCCGGAATTATAAAGAGAAT
>JAFQNU010000043.1 GCA_017420825.1 Clostridia bacterium | reverse complement strand
TTCATACTCATCTCACCTGATGCAATTTTCTCCTTTTCCTCTCTTGCCTCATTCAATCTGCGATATAAAACCTCCTGCATGGCACGGTAATCATCTGCACCCTCAAAGGATTTTATTTTAAATTTTCTGTACCTTGACCTTAGCGGCTTTCCGTTCTCAAACACCACCATAGACGCAACATTATCATCGCCCGAAATATTTGAGATATCATATGCCTCAATATATCTTACCGCCTTGTCAAGCCCTAAAAGCTCTCCCGTATCATAAGCGGCACGGCGTTTGTCCTCCATTCTTGACTTGTTTATAAAATAGTTTTTCATTGCTATGTCGGCATTTTTAGCCGCCATTTCAACAAGCCTTACCTTTTCCCCTCGCTTCGGGCAAGTGATTTCTACCTTTTTTCTCTTTAGTCCCGACAGCCATTCGGATATAACCTCTTTGTCCTCAATTTCATACTGTACTATTACCTCCTGCGGAACAAAAGATGAATCCTGATAAAACTGTTTAACAAAATCGGCTACAATTATATTTTTCGAAACTCCTTCTACATTATCAAGCATGAAGTTCTCACGTCCCGAAAGCTTTCCGCCACGTATAAAAAATATTTCTATAAATGCCTTTGCATTATCCATACAAACTGCAATTACGTCCTTATCGTTTTGCTTATCCGAATTTATTACCTTCTGTTTTTCATCAATCTGATTAATGGATTTGATTTTATCCCGTATTGCCGCTGCCTTCTCAAATTCAAGATTTTTTGAGGCTTCTCTCATTTGCACCTCAAGCTCTTTTATAAGACCTTTATGGTCATTTTCCAAAAAGGCACAAATATCAAAAAATATTTGTCTGTACTCCTTATTGGTGACATTGCCTGTACATGGCGCAAAACAGTTTTTTATGTGATAGTTAAGGCACGGTCTGCCCTTTTTTATATCCTCGGGAAATTTTCTTGAACAGGTGGGGGGTGAGAATATTTTCTGTATAATATCAAGTGTATTTCTTATTGTATTTGTTCCCATATACGGCCCGAAATACTTTGCTCCGTCATTTTTCAACTCTCTTGTTTTAAAAATTCTCGGCCACTCTTCATTGATTGTAACCTTTAAATAAGGATACTGCTTATCGTCCTTTAAAAGTATATTATATTTTGGTCTGTGTTTTTTTATGAGTGTACATTCTAAAACAAGAGCCTCAACCTCTGAATCAGTTACAATATACTCAAAATACTTTATATTTGACACCATTGCCCTGACCTTTGGTGTATGTGACGAGCTTTTCTGAAAGTATTGACGAACTCTGTTTTTTAAAATCTTCGCCTTTCCGACATAAATAACCTCATCATCAGAATTATGCATTATATAAACACCCGGTTTTTCGGGCAAATTTTTTAATTCCTCTTTAATATTAAACATATTACATATCTCCATAAAGCAAAAATAACTCTACACTTTTTATTGCAGAGTTACTCTCGACTAAGTATTATTTATTTTACAAATAATTATTCGGTAAAATTAGACGCAATCAGGTTTACAAGGGTTGTTACCGCTTCCTGCTCATCGGCACCGTCGGCAATAATCATAATTGATGTGCCCTTTGTGATACCAAGAGACAATACGCCCAACAAGCTTTTTGCGTTTACCTTTCTTTCTTCCTTCTGCACCCAGATGCTTGATTTATGCTCATTTG
>JAFQNU010000042.1 GCA_017420825.1 Clostridia bacterium | reverse complement strand
TTTGCATATAGTATTCGTCTGATAAGCGGTTTTCATCCTTGCCTGCAAAGAATATGCCTATTCCCGATTGAGGGCAATTTAATATAAAGAAATCTCTATCCCACAGTGTTGTCTGATTAATTGTAAAGGTATGGTCATCGGGGCATATCGGGCAGGCAACCGTTATTCTATATTTTTCTCGTACAGGCTTGATTTTAATATATGGAAAATCACAATTTTTGTCACTGCAGTGGATTTGAGTTTCAACTCCTCTCGGAAATTGAAAGGCTGAAATTCTGTGTACCCTTGCCTCAGAACAGCTCGGACATGAACACAGTATTGATTGCTTTGGATTTGAAATCATATAATACTCCTATAAGCCAATTTTGTTTTCTCTTGCGTAAAAGAATAAGTATTGTTGAGCATATCCGCCAAGGTCTGAAAACCTTTCTTCCGCAAAGCGACGAATTTCGTCGTTGGATTGCTCCGTATCAAAATAACAATATTCCATAATCCTTTTTACCCATACATCAACAGGAAAGCTGTTACGCTTGGCAAGACCGAATAAAAGAATACAATCTGCCACCTTATTGCCAATACCATTTATTTTCATAAGCTCTTTTTTTGAAGTCTCATAGTCAAGCTCGGAAAATATATCCATGCATAAACCGTTTGAAAATGCTTCGGCTGCGGCAAGTATATACTTATCGCGAAAGCCTGCCTTGATGGGTGCTAAATCCTCTAATGATAGTGTTGATACTTTTTCATATGACGGAAAGGTATAGAATACGTTATCCATATACTCGATTTTATCTCCGAACAGTCTGCAAAGCTCCGATATAATTTTCTTTATTCTGGGTATATTATTGCTTGCCGATATTATAAAGGAAACAACAGTTTCCCAAAGCTCCTGATTGAGTATTCGGATACCGTCCCCAAAGCATATTGCTTTTTTTAAAACCTCATCACAGGAGAGCTTTGATTTAATATCGCTATAGCTTACCCCAAAATCAAAATAATTATACCATATGCTTGTAAAATCCTCTTCGGTTGTGTCAAAAAGTGTTACAGAACTATCGGAATTCTGCTTGATTTTTAATGCTCTGCCATATGCAACACCGATATATGAGCCGTCCTCTGACCTGTCCCAGCGAAAGCACTGACCACATTCAAAAATCTGATAAAGGTTAAAATCCTCAAGCTCTGTTAATATTAAATTATTATCTGAATTTTGAATAATCATAATGCTTAAATTATATCATATATAGAATGATATATCAATATTATTATTAAAATTTTGTGTAAATTTGTGTAAATTTGTAGACAAATTTTTTTAATGTGGTATAATTATTATAATAAAGGTTAATAAGAAAGGAAACGTAAAAATGACAGATAAAGAATTATACGAAAAGTTATCATATAAAACAAAGAATGTGTATAATGAAATCTCTGCAGAAGAAACAAAGGAAATGTTTGAACTTTGCGACGGATACAGGGTGTATCTTGATGAGGGAAAGACAGAGAGAGAATGTGTTACAATTTCAGAAAAAATGGCAATAGAAAACGGATTTGTTCCCATTGAGGAAGTAGATACATTAAGAGCGGGAGACAAGGTTTATTCAATAAACAGAGATAAAAATATATTGCTTGCAATAATAGGTGAAGAGCCTGTTGAGAACGGATTTAATATTGTCGGAGCACATATTGACTCACCAAGGCTTGACTTAAAACAAAATCCGCTCTATGAAAGTGATGAGCTTGCATTTTTAAAAACTCATTATTACGGGGGAATAAAAAAATATCAGTGGACTGCAATTCCTCTTTCACTTCATGGGGTTGTATATACCAAGGACGGAGAAAAGGTGGAAATAAATATAGGTGAAAAGGATACTGACCCTGTATTTTGTATTACAGACCTTCTTCCGCATCTTGCAGTTGGTCAGATGAGCAAAAAAATGACCGAGGGAATAGAGGGAGAGGCATTAAATATTTTAATAGGCGGTATGGGTGTTAAATGTGAAGACGTGCCCGAAAAGGTTAAATATAAAATTCTCAGTATTCTAAACTCTATGTATGGGATACATGAGGGGGATTTTTTGAGTGCTGAAATTGAGGCTGTTCCTGCCTTTAAGGCGAGAAATGTGGGACTTGATGAAAGCTTTATAGGTGCATACGGTCAGGATGACAGGGTGTGTGCTTATACATCACTAAAGAGCATATTCGATATAGAAGCACCGAAAAAAACTGCTGTTTGTGTGCTTGTAGATAAAGAGGAAATCGGCTCGGTTGGAAATACAGGAATGCTTTCAAAGTACTTTGAGATGATGATTGCCGAAATTGTTATGAAAATGACCGGAAAAGGTGACCTTCTTACAATAAACAAGGCAATTTCAAATT
>JAFQNU010000041.1 GCA_017420825.1 Clostridia bacterium | reverse complement strand
GACGTAAGAGAAGGTGTTGCAATCATGCACCTTGAGGGTGTTGACGTTTCTATCACAGGTAACTCAACTAACCCGACAAGATTCCAGCACCCGGTTGCAGGAACATATAAGAAGGAATGTATTGAACAGGGTAAGAAATACTTCTCAGTTGCTTCAGGCGGTGGTACAGGAAGAACACTTCATCCTGATAACATGGCTGCAGGTCCTGCTTCTTACGGTATGACAGATACAATGGGAAGAATGCACAGTGATGCACAGTTTGCAGGCTCTTCATCAGTTCCTGCTCACGTGGAGATGATGGGACTTATCGGTGCAGGTAACAACCCAATGGTTGGTATGACTGTTGCAGTTGCAGTTGCTATTGAAGAAGCTATGAATAAATAAGTTTAAAATAAAACTAATCGGACACATCAGGTTGATGTGTCCGATTTCGTGTAATTTATTTTTTATCTGTACGTTCTAACAGATAATCTATGGAAACGTTAAAGTAATCAGCAATTTTTATGAGTTCATCATATCCTGCCTGTCGTTCACCTGTTTCATATCTGCTGATTGTGTTTTGGGACATATTTAATTCCATTGCAAGTCTTAATTGTGTTATATTTTTTTCTTTTCTTAATTCTTTTAATCTCATAATAACACCCTCTTGACATTATTATACCATTATGGTATAATAAAAATATCCCAATTTGGTATTTAATATGCTATGCTGTTGTTATAAGCACATTAGAGTGTGCCAAAATGTAGACAAGAAAGAGAGGGGGGTCCATGATGCCAGACTATAAAGATATGTATTACAGGCTTTTTAATGAGTTGACAGATGTTATAGAAAAATTAAAAGAAATTCAGTCTCAGGCGGAAGAAATGTATATAAGTTCTGATATTGACAATATTGAACGCAAAGAGGTGTGAGAAAAATCAATCGGGCACATCGAGTTGATGTGTCCGATTGTGTGTTTATTTATCTGTCAATCAGATTTTTATATTCTTTATGTTTTTGAACATTCTTATAAGCAGGTCGAATAATTTTTCCGGCATTTAAAATATCCTCTACTCTATGAGCACTCCAACCGGCAATTCTTGCGATAGCAAAAATTGGGGTATACAGCTCAAGAGGAAGCTCTAACATACTATAAACAAATCCGCTGTAAAAATCGACATTAGCACTTACTGCTCTGTCTCTTTTCGCTGACAAAAGTTCAGGCGCAATTTTCTCGACTTTTTCATACAATGCAAGCTCATCAAGTCTGTTCTTTTCAACTGCAAGAGGTTTAATAAGGCTTTTTAACACCTTTGTTCTTGGGTCGGATATTGTATAAACTGCGTGTCCGAGACCATAAATTAAGCCTGATTGGTCAAATTCCTTTTTATCGAGTATTCCCTGCAAATATGCTCTTATTTCGTCCTCGTTTGTCCAGTCTGACACTTTTTCCTTCATATCTGCAAACATCTGCACAACCTTTTTGTTTGCTCCGCCATGTCTTGGACCCTTTAGAGAACCAAGTGAGGCGGCAATGGTTGAGTATGTATCTGTTCCTGATGATGATACAACGTGAGTTGTAAACGTGGAGTTATTTCCACCGCCATGTTCTGCGTGCAGAACCAAAGCGGTATCAAGAATTTTTGCCTCAAGCGGCGTATAATTTTTGTCTGGGCGGAGTGTATATAATATTGTTTCCGCAACAGACAAATTCTTGGGTGGTGTATGAATAAACAAGCTGTCACCATGGAGGTAATGCTTACATGCCTGATATCCGTAAACTGATAACAGCGGGAAAACTGAAATTAGCTGTAAACACTGTCGCAATACATTCTCCAATGAGGTATCGTCAGGGTTTTCGTCATATGCGTACATGGTGAGAACACTTCTTGCAAGAGTGTTCATCATATCCTGTGACGGTGCTTTCATAATAATGTCACGCACAAAGCTTGTCGGCAACGAACGATAATCACTTAACAGTTCACGAAATTGTGTAAGTTCTTTGTCAGTTGGTAGTTCACCAAAAATTAGGAGATATACTGTTTCTTCAAAGCCAAAACGGTCATCTGAAACAAACCCGTCAACAAGCCTCTCTATATCCACACCATGATAGTAGAGCTTTCCTTCACATGGAATGATTTCACCGTCGTCAATTGTGTAGGATTTTACCTCTCCTATCTCTGTAAGACCTGTTAAAACACCTTTTCCATGTCTGTCACGAAGCCCTCTCTTTACATCATACTTATAATATAATTCAGTGTCAATTATACCGTTTGAACGGCATTTCTCACTCAATTCCTTTATTTGCTGTGTTATTTCTGAGTAGTTTTTTATCATGAGTATCTCCCTTCATTTATTAAAACTATATGTTTTATCCTAAAACCTTTAATATATATGTTGCAATTGTTTTTGCATAGTTAAGTAATGCGCTGCATTCTATAAATTCATTTGGCTGATGTGCTCCACCTATTAAGTTAAATTCACGACCTGCGCCAAAACCAAAGGCTCTGCTG
>JAFQNU010000003.1 GCA_017420825.1 Clostridia bacterium | reverse complement strand
TCTATACGTCTTAAAGCTCTTAACAATTCAAGATATTCAGAGTGGTCTATTTTCATATTTTTACAGGGAGTAGGGAAAAGACACTGCCTGTCTTTACATGCACCCACTTTGTCTTGCTTCTTACATGCCGGTGCTCTGAAGTTCGCTGTCGGGCCTCCGACATCATGAATATATCCTTTAAATTCAGGGTCCCACACCATTTGTTTAGCCTCGTTTATAAGGGACTGCTGACTTCGTGCCGTAACAATTCTGCCCTGATGAAATGCTAATGCACAGAAATTACAGCTTCCAAAGCACCCTCTTGAGCTTACAAGGCTGAATTTAACCTCTTTGATTGCCTCAATACCGCCCTGTTCTTCATAACATGGATGATAATTTTTCATATATCCGAGTGAATAAACGGCATCAAGCTCCTTTGTTGTAAGCGGAGGCATTGGCGGGTTTTGCACTAAATATTTGTCACCATGTTTTTGAATAATTGATTTACCTATATATGGATTTTGCTCATAATACTGTATTCTGCAGGAATCTGCATATGCTCTTTTGGAATTTAAACATTCCTCATACGATGGTATTTGTACACTGTTCTCTATATTGTCATTGTCACACAGATAACAAGTGCCGGGGACATTTGTTATTTCCTTTATATTCTCGCCATTATTAAGACGGTCAGCAATCTCTACTATTTGCTTTTCACCCATGCCGTACATTAAAATGTCAGCACGACTGTCTAAAAGAATAGAACGTCGTATCTTATCGTCCCAATAATCATAGTGTGCAAAGCGTCTCAGACTTGCCTCTATTCCACCTATTAAAACGGGAACTTGCCCGAAAGCCTCACGGACTCTGTTGCAGTACACAATTGTTGCTCTGTCAGGTCTTTGCCCTGCCTTATTTCCGGGTGCATAGGCATCATCACTGCGTTTTTTCTTGCTCGCAGTATAGTGGTTTACCATGCTGTCAATATTTCCAGCAGAAACAAGCACACCGAGTCTGGGTTTCCCCATTTTTTTAAAATCTTTTGTGCTGTGCCAGTCTGGGAGGGCTATTATTCCGACACGATAACCGTGCTTTTCCAAAACTCTTGTGATTATTGCATGACCAAAGCTTGGGTGGTCGACATATGCGTCTCCTGAAATGTATAGGAAATCAAGCTCGTCCCAGCCTCTTTGTTTCATATCCTCACGGCATATAGGAAGAAAATCCTTTACCATTTGATTATATCAATCCTTTATCAAACATTTTCTATATTTTATCATAATCACTCATTAATGTCAATTTATATTATAAAAATATTAAAAACGGTATGCAGGTAAATTTATTATTAACAGAAAAATCAAAAAAATGTTGAAAAAAAGAAGAATTTGATATATAATGTATTTGTAGATTTTTATCTTTTTGAAAGGAATGAATTAAATTTGAACAGAGAATATGTATTGCCTACAGCTGCTTTGAGAGGGGTTGTAATGTTCCCCGGAACAACAGTAAGCTTTGATATTTCAAGAAATGAGACAAATAATGCGGTTGAGTGGGCGATGTCGCATGATAAACAGATATTTTTGGTAACTCAAAAAGATGTAGCGGTGGATAAGCCGTCTATTACTGATTTATATAAGATAGGTGTGGTTGCAGAGGTAAAGCAGTATGCAAAGATATCGAGAGGATTAGCTCGTGTTATGGTTGAGGTAAAGTGCAGAGCAAGAATGGTTGAAATTCTTAGCCGTACACCATACATTAATGCACTTATAAGTGAAATAGATGATTTAACCGACGAGAATGAAATTGCATCAAGAGCATTTGCACGCTCAATACAGGAGAGATTTGAGCAATATGTAACTATTTCCAAAAAGTTTCCGTTTGAAAAAACAGAGGGATTGAAGCCGTCTAATACTCTGTCCGGTTTGGCGGACGGAGTTGCTTCAGGTATCAATACAGAATATCCGATAAAGCAGGAAATTCTGGAAACCATTGATGTGTATGACAGATGTGAAAAGCTGTTAATTGTTCTGAAGAACGAGATAGAAATTGCGGATGCCAGAAGAAAGATTGATGCCCAGGTAAAGAAAAGTATAGATGAAAACCAAAGGGAATATTATTTGCGTGAGGAAATGAAGGTCATTGAGAAGGAGCTTGGCTCAAAGGACGGATTTTCAGAGGAAATAGAGAAATACAGAGAAAAGATAAGAGGACTTGGTCTTTCGGCAGAGTATGAGGAAAAGCTTTTTAAGGAAACAGAGAGACTATCAAGAATGAATCAGGGTGTGCCTGACAGTGCGGTAACAAGAAATTATCTTGATACCGTTATTGAGCTGCCTTGGAATAAAGCAAGCGAGGATTGTCTTGATATAAATAAGGCAAGCGAAATTCTTGAAAGTGAGCATTATGGTCTTGAAGATGTCAAGGAACGGGTTTTAGAACATCTTGCTGTACATAATCTTACAAATGGTAAGGACGGAACAGTTTTATGTCTGTCGGGACCTCCGGGAACAGGTAAGACATCTGTTGCGTCATCGGTGGCTAATGCACTGGGAAGAAAATTTGTAAGAATTTCACTTGGAGGTGTGCATGATGAGGCAGAAATCAGAGGACACAGAAAAACATATATTGGTTCAATGCCGGGTAGAATAGTTACCGCTATAAAACAGGCTGGAACATTCAATCCCCTTATACTTCTTGATGAGATAGATAAG
>JAFQNU010000040.1 GCA_017420825.1 Clostridia bacterium | reverse complement strand
TATTAAAAACAATAGAAAATCTTGCATACGTATTCTTTATAGGTATGTGTAATGCCTGTTGTGTAATCGTTGGTAAAGAAATAGGTGGCGGAAATATAAAACGCTCAGTTGATGATGCAAGACGCTTTGCTGTGACAATACCTTTATTGGGTATAGTTATAGGAGCGGGTATTATAGTATTACGTCCATATTTAATAGGTTTGTTCAATTTTTCTGGAGAATTGACCGAAAAAACACTTTATGCAGCAATGACAATATCACTGATATACGCAATTGAGCTTGCTGTTAAAAATATTTCGTATACTTTTATTGTTGGAGTGTTTCGTTCAGGCGGTGACACTGTAAACGGTGCAAAAATTGATATTATGAGTATGTGGCTTGTGGCATTGCCCATAACAGCCATTGCTGCATTTATAATCAAATTACCATTTCCCGTTGTATTTGCGATATCATATCTTGCCGAGGACTACATTAAAGCAACAATGTCAATCAGGCATTTTATATCCTGTAAATGGATAAAACCAGTCACACAACAGGGAAGAGAAAACCTAGAAATATTTATTCAATCAAAAGCTAAATAATGTTGTTTGTCGAATTTTATCGACTTTTGTGGAATTTTGTAACGAAATTACGTATATTTATAAAAAAGTAAATAAAATTTTAAATTTTTTTGAAAAAAACTATTGCATTATTTTGTTGTTTATGTTAGAATAATTGTAAGAAAAGAGTATCTGTTTGATACTTTTAATGTTCATTTACAACTGAATATAGAAAAGCCACAAATGGATACCTTTTTATTTCAAAGTAAAACGAGGTGTATTCATTCATGAATGGAAAAATTTCTGTATTAATTGCAGACGACAACAAGCTGTTTTCAGATAGTATTGCAAGCTATTTGAGGGAGCAGGAGGAATTTGAGGTTGTAGGTTGTGCTTACGACGGTGAGGAGGCTCTTGGAATGATTTTGGAGACCAAGCCCGATATTGTGCTTTTGGATATTATTATGCCGAAGCGTGACGGACTTAGTGTTTTGAAGCGTTTACAGGATATTAAGCTTGATAAAAATCCTACCGTTATTGCTGTTTCGATAGCGGAAAGCACATGGATAACCGAATCAGCGGCAAGGCTTGGAGCTAAGTATTTTATTCTGAAGCCACAGAGTAATGAGGCAATTGCTGATACATTGAAGGCATTTGCAAATATTTCAAAGCCGATACCAAGAGTAATTAACGATATGCCTAAGGCAGAGAAGAAGGTTGACCTTGAGTCTCTTGTAACAAGCTTTATACATGAGCTTGGAGTACCTGCCCATATTAAGGGTTATCAGTATATCCGAACTGCTATAATGATGGTTGTTGATAATATGGAGCTGTTAAACTACATAACAAAACAGCTTTATCCTGCAATTGCCAAGAAATACGGTACCACATCGTCGAGAGTGGAGCGTGCCATCAGACATTCGATTGAGGTTGCCTGGAACAGGGGCAGACCTGAAACGATGGATGAAATTTTCGGTTACACGATTGATAATGGTAAAGGAAAGCCCACAAATTCCGAATTTATCGCAATGGTCGCTGACCGAATACGCCTTCAGATTAAGTAAAAAGAAATTACTTGTTTTGCATTGAAATTAAAAGACTTACAAACAAAGGAAGAGCATGACACATGAAATATGTGAAAGCTCTTTTTTTGTTTAATAAATACCAAATATACTTGTAATTAAGTTAAAATATGTAAAAAAATATTGAATAATGTTATTATCTGTGATATAATTACTACATTGAAGATAAACTAATGAATTACCTTGTGGTATAAATATTATAGCCTATATTACTATAATTGTCAATAATTATACAAATGACTAAAAATTTGAGGTGGTACGTATGATAAAACATTTAACAAAAAAATCAATGTCAATAATAAAGAAAATGCAGCAAAATGAATTGACAGAAAGTGTTATTTATAAAGTAATTGCTAAATTTGCAAAAGGTGATGAAAACAAGCAAACTCTTTTGCGCCTTGCCGACGAGGAAAAAGCACATTATGAAATTTGGAAGAGCTATACGGGAATTGAAATGAAACCGCAAAAGCTGAAAATTTTCAAATATAAGCTAATTGCTCGTGTGTTTGGATTTACATTTGCAGTTAAACTTATGGAAAATGGTGAGGAAGGTTCGCAGAAAAAATATAGCTTGCTTGCGAAGGAAGTTGAAGAAAGCATACAAATCAGAGAACAGGAAGAAGAGCACGAGTCAGCATTACTTGAAATGCTTGATGAGGAGCGTCTTTGGTATGTTGGAAGTATGGTGCTTGGAATGAATGATGCCTTAGTTGAACTTACAGGTTCACTTGCAGGATTTACTTTTGCAATGCAAAATACACGACTTATTGCACTTTCTGGTCTTATTATGGGCATTTCTGCAACATTTTCAATGGCATCAAGTGAATTTTTGGCTGCTAAAAGTGAGGGAAGAAATGATGCATTTAAATCATGCTGTTATACAGGAATTGCGTATCTGATAACAGTTGCTCTTTTAATAATGCCGTACTTCTTAATGGGAAACAGCCAGTATATGACAGCTTTGTTTACAATGCTTGCCGTTGTTATACTAATTATTGCAGGGTTTACATATTATATATCGGTTGCGAAAGGTGAAAAATTTAAGCCTAAATTTTTGGAAATGACAATTATAAGTGTAAGTGTTGCTGTGATTTCTTTCTTTGTAGGAGTTCTTGCAAAGCAATTTTTAGGTGTTGATTTATAAAATATTATACTTAAATAATTATGGAGGAAAATTATGAAAACTTTTAAAAGCGCAGACATTTTAATTCCGAAAAATGTTGATTTTACAAAATGGAGTGTTGTTGCATGTGACCAATACACATCAGAGCCGGAATACTGGGAAAAAGCGGCAGAAATTGTTGGAGATGAACCATCAACTTTAAATATTATATTCCCTGAAGTGTATCTTGATGAAGGGGATAATAGAATTAAAAAAATAAACAAAACAATGGATGAGTACATAGATAGAGGTATTTTTAATGAATATAAAGATGCTTTGATTTATGTCGAAAGAAATGTGGGTAAAGGAAGAATACGAAAAGGTCTTGTTGGTTGTATTGACCTGGAAGACTATGACTTTAACAAAGGTTCTGGTTCGCTTGTGAGAGCAACAGAGGGAACAGTGTTGGAGCGTATTCCGCCGAGAGTTAAAATTCGTGAAAATGCAAAGCTTGAGCTTCCTCATGTAATGATACTTATTGATGATGAGGCTAAGAGAGTAATTGAGCCATTAGCAAATAAAAAGAATGATTTTGAAAAGCTCTATAACTTTGAGCTTATGCAGGAGAGCGGAAGTATATCAGGATATCTGATTAATGATGAAGCTAAATCTGATGTATACCAAGGAATAGAAAAGTTATTTGATGAGTTTGAAGAAAAGTATAAGATAACAAATTCTGCAAAGCTTATATTTGCAGTAGGAGACGGAAATCATTCACTTGCAACAGCTAAAACCTGTTGGGAAAATATTAAGAAAAATTTGAATGAAAACGAAATAGAAAATCATCCGGCACGTTATGCATTATGTGAGCTTGTAAATATTCATGATGCCGCATTAGAGTTTGAGCCGATACATAGAGTTGTATTTGATATTGATGCGGATAAGCTTATTTCACAATTATCTGAATACTATGATATTTCAACTGAGGATAACGGAGGACAACATTTTGAATACGTATGTGCCAAAGAACGAAAGACTGTTTATATAAACAATCCATCAAGCGGATTGAGTGTCGGAACTCTGCAAAACTTTCTTGACAGCTATGTTAGTCTAAATGGCGGAAAAATAGACTACATACATGGCGATGATGTAACTGTAAGATTAGGTTCAAAAGAAGGAAATATCGGATTTATACTTCCTGCAATGGGTAAAAATGAATTATTTGGTGCAGTCATTTCTGACGGAGCATTACCGAGAAAAACTTTCTCAATGGGTGAAGCTTTTGAAAAGAGATTTTATCTTGAAGCAAAAAGGATTGTAAAATGAGCGACATTGACATTTCAAAATACCTGACAACTGAATACATAGGAAGAAATGTAGTACATATTAAATCAACTGATTCTACTAATTCTCTTGCAAAGCGTGAATTAAACAGTGAAAATGGTACTGTATTTATAGCTGATTGTCAGACGGCAGGGCGAGGAAGAAACGGTAAAAGCTGGATTTCAAAAAATGAAGAAGGTTTGTGGTTCAGTATCCTGCTAAAACCTGACAAAAAAGTAAAAGAGCTTGCAAATTTAACTCTTGTGGTTGGATTGGCAGTAGTAAAAGCGATAAATAAGCTGTGTAATGTTAATGCAATGATAAAATGGCCCAACGACATCATTCTTGATGATAGAAAGCTTTGTGGGGTATTATGTGAGAGTGTAGTAAACAATGGACACTGTGAATGTATTGTATGCGGTATCGGAATTAATATTTTAACAACATGTTTTGATGAAGAAATATCTAAAATAGCAACATCATTAAAAATCAGTACGAAATCAGAGTATAGCCGCGAAGAGATATGTGCAATTATTTTAAACGAATTTGAGGTATTATATATTGATTATTTAGAAAACGGACTAAAAAATAGTATATCAGAATATTGTAAAAATTGCATAACAATCGGGAAAGAGATTTCTCTGGTCACAAATAAGGAAAATAAAAAAGCTCTTGCTATTGATGTCAACAACGACGGAGAGCTTATTGTAGTCTCTGATGGGGAAACAATAACAGTATCATCAGGTGAGGTTTCTGTAAGAGGATTAATGGGCTATGTATAAAATATGAATAATCTGTAAAAATTAGCACTCAAAACAAAAGAGTGCTAATTTCATGTTGACAAAGCATGAATAAAGTATTAAAATAGTACATGATAAAGCAATTTTATTGGGGATTGAAAAAGGGAGTGAAATTCGTGGAAAAAAACAACCCAATGCGTCAGCAACTGCAAAGTTTTCTTGATAATAAGACCGACAAAGAATTAAATGAAATGATTAACTCAATACAGACTTTAATGACATATTACAAATGTGCT
>JAFQNU010000039.1 GCA_017420825.1 Clostridia bacterium | reverse complement strand
TCAAAAGCCATGCCATATTTTTAGCAAGTGTTCGCATTGTCTGCATCCCCTCCCAATCCTGCACGACCTCTTCAGGAGTGTTTCCATGCACCATGCTCCAATACTGTGAGGAAACAACAGGCATATTTGAGATAGTAAAATATTTATTGAGCTGGTCAAATGCGGCAGTTGCTCCGCCACGACGACAGCTTACTATAACCGCGCCCGGTTTATCGCAAAAGTTTTTGCCGCCCGAATAGAACATTCTGTCTAAAAATGATGTGATTGCACCTGATGCAGAAGCATAGTGAACAGGTGAGCCGAACACAAATCCGTCAGCCGACAGAAACTTTTCCCTAGCCTCATTTACTACATCGTCCTGGATGCATTTTCCAAGCTTTACACAAGCCTTACAGCCAAGACAACCTGAAATAGGTTTCGAACCAATGTGAAATATTTCAGTCTCTATTCCCTGTTTTTCAAGCTCCTGTGCAACCTCATTTAATGCTGTGTATGTACATCCCTTTGGCTTTGGACTACCGTTAACCAATAAAACCTTCATAATATCAATCCTTTCAGTTATTATACAAATCAAAATCTAAAGTCTCTGATGCCGTTTTCTATCTTCTCTAATCTTTCAAGAACAATTTGTCTTACCTTTTCATTAGGTATATTTTCTATTTCCTTTAATATCAGTTTATTTGCAACATTTTTAGTGTCCTCCGAGGCATAATCTTCAATATATTCCTTTAATGTCATTAAAGCATTCGGGTGACAGCAGTTTGATATCTGTTGTGATTTACACAAGCTCATAAATCTGTCTCCTGTTCTGCCCTCCCGATAACACGCTGTACAAAAGCTTGGAATATAATCCATCTTAATAAGCCAATTCACTATCTCATCAAGGGTTCTTGTATCAGAAACATCAAACTGTTCTGACCTCTCATCATCAGGCTCCTCCTCGGCATATCCTCCAACACTTGTTTTTGAACCTCCGCTGATTTGCGATATTCCCAAATGCAAAAGCTTTTCTCTGCACTTTTTACTCTCTCTTGTGGATATTATCATGCCTGTATATGGAACTGAAATTCTCAAACATGCCACAATTTTAGCAAAAATCTCATCTGAAATACCATTATCGAATTGGTCGGGGTCAATATCATCAGCACGTCTTAATCTTGGAACACTTATTGTATGAGGTCCGACTCCGAATACTGCCTCCATGTGCTCTGCGTGCATAAGAAGTGCGGCAAATTCGTATCTGTATAGCTCAAGTCCGAACAACACACCAAATCCAACATCATCTATGCCACCCTGCATTGCTCTGTCCATTGCCTCTGTATGATAGGCATAATCATGCTTTGGACCTGTCGGGTGAAGCTTTTCATAGCTTTCTTTATGGTATGTTTCCTGGAAAAGAATATATGTTCCTATTCCTGCATCCTTTAATTTTCTGTAATTTTCAACTGTCGTTGCGGCAATATTCACATTTACACGTCTTATTGCACCATTTTTATGCTTGATGCTGTAAATTGTCTTTATAGACTCCAGTATGTATTCAATCGGATTGTTTACAGGGTCCTCCCCTGCCTCAAGAGCAAGTCTTTTATGTCCCATATCCTGCAGGGCAATGACCTCTTTTTTGATTTCCTCCTGCGTCAGCTTTTTACGGGCAATATGCTTGTTCTTTAAGTGATATGGGCAGTATAGACAGCCGTTTACACAGTAATTTGAAAGATATAACGGAGCAAACATAACTATTCTGTTGCCGTAAAAATCCTTTTTTATCTGTTCTGCAAGCTTGTAAATCTCATTGTTTTTTTCCTCAATATCACACTCTAAAAGAACTGTCGCTTCTCTGTGAGAAAGTCCCTGTCTCTTCTTTGCCTTCTCTAAAATCTCATCAATCAGCTTTTCATTGTGTTTGTTTTCTGCGGCATATTTTAAGGTATCTAAAACCTCCTCATGAGAAATAAATTCCTCTGCCTTCATTGATTTCACATCATACATTTTCTTTTTCCTCCTACTTTCCGGGTAAGGGCAATACTGCGCTATCCCTCAGTTATTAACATTAAAAATTTAATATTCTTTCCATATATGAATTATATGAGCTTGTTATATCTTCAATGCAGTCTCCGCCGAACTTTTCAAGAAATGCCTTAGCTATCTCAAATCCGACAACACTTTTCAATACTATTGAAAAGGCATAAACTGCACATACGTCCGACCTTTCCACCGATGCCTTTAGTTTTTCCTTTGTATTAATATCAACTGTATCTAATGGAGAATAGAGTGTGGGTATAGGCTTCATTGCGGCTCTTACCACAATAGGCTCACCATTTGACATTCCGCCCTCTATTCCGCCTGCATTATTAGTCGCCCTGAAATATTCCTTATCATGATAAATCATATCATGAACGCTTGAGCCGTATTCATCTGCACAGCCAAAACCCAAACCTATCTCAACACCCTTTGCCGCCTGAATACTCATAGCAGAGAATGCAATATTTGCATCAAGCTTTCTGTCATAATGAACGTAACTTCCAAGACCCGGCGGTACATTTATTGCAATTGTCTCCGCTATTCCGCCAAGAGATTCACCATTTTTCTTTGCTGTTTCAATATGCTCAATTGCCTCTTTTTCGCTTTCATCATTACAAAATCCAACAGGAGATTGCATTGCTTTTTCAAAATCCTCAATACATACATCAAGAATATCGTCATAAACATTACCTATACTTACAGTTCGTGTGTAAAGCTCGATTGAAAATTGCTTTAAAAGCTGTTCGCATATTGCGCCCACTGCAACTCTTGCCGCCGTTTCTCTTGCACTTGCACGCTCCAGAACATTTCTCAAATCCCTGTGGTTATACTTCAT
>JAFQNU010000038.1 GCA_017420825.1 Clostridia bacterium | reverse complement strand
CTTTTGGAAATGGTACTCCTTATTGCAGATATGAAGGAGTTAAAGGCTAATCCTAATAAAGTTGCAAAGGGTACTGTTATTGAGGCACAGATTGATAAGGGCAGAGGTCCTATTGCAACAGTGCTTGTTCAGGACGGTACATTGAATGTTGGTGATATTGTAATAGCAGGAACAGCTGTCGGTCACGTAAGAGCGATGGTAAATGATAAGGGCAGACGTGTTAAAACAGCAGGCCCGTCAACTCCTGTTGAAATTTTGGGACTTTCTGAAGCACCTTCAGGCGGTGACCAGTTCAGAGTTGTTAAGGACGAAAAGCTTGCCCGTGATGTTGCTGAATCGAGAAAGCAGGAAGAAAAGGAAACAAGATTTAATCAGACAGTCAAGGTTTCTCTTGATAATCTGTTCTCGCAGATTGACGAGGGTAACATGAAGGAGCTTAATGTAATTATAAAGGCAGACGTTCAGGGTTCTGTTGAGGCAGTAAGACAGTCGCTTGAAAAGCTTTCTAATGAAGAGGTAAGAGTAAGAGCAATTCATGGCGGTGTTGGTGCTGTTAATGAGTCAGACGTTATGCTTGCCAATGCATCAAATGCAATTATAGTTGGCTTTAACGTAAGACCTGACGCAGGTGCGGCAGCTGCTGCATCTCAGCATGAGGTTGATATCAGACTTTATAGAGTTATCTATCAGGCAATTGAAGAGATTGAAGCCGCTATGAAGGGTATGCTTGACCCTGAATATAAAGAGGTTGTTATTGGTCATGCCGAGGTTCGTCAGACATTTAAGGTTTCAGGTGTTGGTACAATTGCAGGTTCTTATGTAACTGACGGTAAGATTACAAGAAACGCACAGATAAGACTTGTAAGAAACGGCATTGTAGTTCATGAAGGCGAAATTGACAGCTTAAAGAGATTTAAGGACGATGCTAAAGAGGTCAGTGACGGATACGAGTGTGGTATTGGTATTTCCAATTACAACGACATCAAGGAAGGCGACGTTATCGAATGCTTCGTAATGGAAGAAATTGAAAGATAATCACTTACTATATGCGTTTTCAGTATTGAAAACGCATATAAAATATAGATTGTTCTTGAAAGGAAAAAATATGGCAAAGGATAGAATTAATAAGATTAATGAAGAGGTTTTGCGTGAGCTGTCTCAGGTCATAAGAGAGTTAAAGGATTCCAGAATACCTATGATAACAAGCGTAGTAGCTGTTAATGTTACGAATGATTTGAGCTATGCCAAGGCATATATAAGTGTGTTCGGAGACGAACAGACACAAAAAAAGGCTCTTGAAGGCTTAAAGAGTGCAGCAGGCTTTATACGCCGTGAAATAGGCAGACGCCTGCAGCTGAGACACACACCTGAATTTATTTTTGAGCTTGACCATTCAATAGAGTACGGCTCAAAAATAAACCAGATGATTAGCGATATAAATAAGGGATATAATCATGAATGATATTTTAGAGTTAATAAATAATGCAAATAATATTGCAATTCTTTCTCATATTGATGAGGATGCAGATGCCTTTGGCAGCTCGCTTGCAATGAAGGAAATGATAAAAAATAAGGGCAAAAATGCAGTTTACTTTTTAAGCAAACCAATTGAACACAGATTACAGTTTTTGAGCACAGATTATATTGTGTATAACGAGGCGGAGAGCTACGGCGATTTTGACCTTGTTATTTGCCTTGACTGCGGCGATGAAAAACGACTTGGCAAGAGGATAGCAATATTTGAGAAAGCCATAAAAACAATAAATATAGACCACCACTATACAAATAACAGCTTTGCCGGGGTAAACAGGGTTGACGGAAATATGTCCTCAACAGGTGAAATGATATATGACCTGTTAACAGAGATGGGTGAGGAAATAACAAAACCGATTGCTGAATTTTTGTATTGTGCTATATCAAGTGACACAGGCTGTTTTAAGTATAGCTGTGCAAGTCCGAAAACACTTGTAGTAGTCAGTGAGCTTATGAAAAAGGGCATAGACCATGCAGAGCTTTCAAGAAAAATATTTGATACAGAAACAATAGGTGCATTGCGTCTTAAAGGAAAGGTTATGAACTCCATTGAACAGTATTATGACGGCAGACTGAGCCTTGTTACACTTGATGAGGCTGTGTTTGGAGAATATTCAGTAGTTGAGAGTGATGTCGGAGACGTTGTAAATATCCCAAGAAGTGTAGAAGGTACGGAAATTTCTGTTTCATTGAGAAAAACAGAGGGAAAGGTCAAGGTCAGCCTTCGCTCTAACGGTAGGTATAATGTGGGTTCGATAGCTGTCATGCTTGGCGGAGGAGGACACAAAATGGCTGCAGGTGCTTCGCTTGAAGGTATTGAGCTTGACGAGGCAAAAGAAAAGGTAATAAAGATAATCGGAGAGGTTATAAATGGTTGAATATGAAAAAGACCCGATAGTATATCCTTATATAACAGAGTATTTGAGAAAGGATATACCGCCGAGGTCGGGAATATTAAAGGAACTTGAGGACTATGCAAAAGAGCATGGTGTTCCGATAGTTCAGCCTGAAACGGCACAGCTTTTAGAAGTTTTGTCTGCAATAAAAAGACCAAAAAGAATTTTGGAGGTTGGCTGTGCAATAGGTTATTCTGCGATTTTAATGGCACAGTATCTTGATGTGGGCGGAACGGTTACAACTCTTGAATGGGACGCAGATACCGCCCAAATCGCAAGAGAAAATATTAAAAAAGCAGGACTTGAGGACACGATAAATGTTATAAATAACGATGCAAAAGAGGTTATCCCTACACTTAGTGCCGAATATGACATAATTTTTCTTGACGGTCCGAAGGCACACTATATTTATATGTTAAATGATTGCATACGCCTTTTAAAGAAGGGCGGCTTACTTATTGCGGATAACGTTTTGTATAAGGGAATGACCGCAGATGATAACCATGTCATAAGAAGAAAAATTACAATTGTAAAAAGATTAAGACGTTTCATTTCAGCTCAGATGCAGAGAAATGAATTGAAAACAGTAGTTCTACCGCTCGGAGACGGTGTAACAGTTGCGGTAAAAGTGTAGACAATGGAGGGAAATGATATTTATGAATAAGCCCGAATTGCTTGCTCCGGGTGGCAGTCTTGAGAAACTCAAAATTGCCATAGATTACGGAGCAGACGCAGTATATGTTGGCGGAGAGGCATTCAGCCTGCGAGTGGCGGCAGAAAACTTTTCCATAGAGGATATGAAGGAGGGACTTTCATATGCTCATGAGCGTGGAAAAAAAGTTTATCTCACAGCTAACATTTTACCGCATAACAAGGATATTGATGAATTTAAAAGCTTTATAGAGGAAATCAGACCGCTTGGCTTTGACGCAGTTTTAATTGCTGATTTGGGAATGTTTGATATGATGAGGGAGCTTGCTCCCGAAATCCCCATTCATGTCAGCACTCAGGCAAATAATGTAAACTATCGCTCAGCGTGTGCATGGTACAAGCTGGGTGCAAAAAGGGTAGTGCTTGCAAGGGAAATGAGTTTTGAGGAAATAAAGGAAATAAGAGAAAAAATCCCTGAGGATATGGAGATTGAGGCGTTTGTACATGGTGCGATGTGCGTTTCTTATTCAGGACGTTGCCTGTTGTCAAATTACATGACATATCGTGATGCAAATCAGGGTGCTTGCGCTCATCCTTGCAGATGGAACTACTCTCTTGTCGAAGAAACAAGACCGGGGGAGTATATGCCTGTTTACGAGAATGAGAGAGGAACATTCATTTTCAACTCAAAGGACTTGTGCATGATAGAGCATATCCCTGAAATTATAAACAGCGGAATTTCAAGTCTTAAAATTGAAGGAAGAGTGAAAACCTCATATTATGTTGCAACAATTGTAAAGGCTTACAGAGAGGAAATTGATAGATATTTTGCTGACCCTGATAATTATGTATTTGACAAAAAGCAGTATGAGGAATTGTGCAAGGTAAGTCACAGACCATATTCAACAGGATTTTATATGGGTAAACCAACTGAAAATGAACAGGTATATACCGACAGCTCATATATCAGAGACTATGATTTAATCGGAATGGTTTTAGATTATGACGAGGAAACAAAAATTGCAACAATAACGCAGAGAAACAGATTTTTTGTGGGCGACGAGATAGAAATTATCCAGCCCGGTAAGCCATTTATTAAACAAAAAGTGGAGTATATGGAAAATGAGAAGGGCGAAAGGATTGAGAGTGCACCTCATGCACAGATGATAGTAAAATTACCTGTCAGCGAGCCTGTTGTTAAAGATGCAATGTTAAGAAAAGAAAGAAAATAGTAGAGGTATCCGCTTATGAATACTAAGGTATGGAAATGGATTTTAAAAAACGGCAAGGAAAGTATGCCATATATTTTTATGCTGACATTGGGAAGTGTAATTCTTTCTCTTATATCGCTTCAGTTTTCCATGGAGTCAAAGCATATAATTGATATTGCTACGGGAGATATAGGAGGAAGCTTTTTTGAAGCGTGCATAAGAATAGTATTTTTTCTTTTGCTTATGCTTTTGGTTCAGATAATAATAAACTTTGTGAATGTTCATGCAAGCTCAAAGTTTGAAATAGGTCTTAAAAATCATGTTTTCAAGACGCTTTTGGGAAAAGATTATCTGTCAGTCACCAAATACCATTCGGGTGAGCTTTTAAACAGGATAAATCAGGATATTTCAACTATTGTGAGCGGAATAATAACGATTATACCAAAATTTTTCCTGTTTGCGACGAGTATTGTGGGTGCATTTGTGTATTTGTATCTTATAGATAAATTTTTAGCTTTAGCAGTTCTTGCGGTAGGCCCGTTTGTCCTGATAGGAGCAAGACTTTACAGTAAAAAATATAAAGAATTACACAAAGAGTGCCGTGAGGCAGAAGGAAAAACAAGCTCATTCATGCTTGAAATATTACAAAATCTTCTTGTTGTAAAATCCTTTTCTAATGAGGATATAATGCTTGATAAAAGCAAGAAGCTGCAAAACATAAGCTATAAATTAAGAGTAAAAAGAACAAAAATTTCTATTGTGGCTCATGTGGGAATATTTATTGTATTTAATGCAGGCTTTTACTTCGCACTTGCATATTGTGCGTACAGACTTTCACAAAACGCAATGTCTTATGGTGATGTAATTGCTGTCACACAGCTTGTAAATCAGATACAGGCACCGTTTAGAAATATGTCGGGACTTGTACCGCAGTTTTTCTCAGTTATTGCGTCAACTGAAAGACTCTTAGAGCTTGAAGATATAAAAGATGAGGTTGCAACAGGAGAGTTTGCCGATAAGAATGTATATTCCGATATGGAGGAGCTTGTGTTTGAGAATGTTAAGTTCTCATATGACAGAGACAGCGTTGTTTCGGGTATTAACATGAGTATTAAAAAGGGCGAGTTTGCAGTGGTTGCAGGCGAATCGGGCGCGGGTAAGAGTACAGCTATAAAAATGCTTTTGGGAATACTAAATCCCGATGAGGGCGAGATTTACATAAAAACAAAAGATAAAAAACTTAGTATTGGTAAAAATTCAAGAAAGATATTTGCATATGTTCCGCAGGGAAATTTAATTTTGTCGGGAACAATAAGAGAAAATATTGCGTTTTCAAATGAAAATACAGACGATGAAAAGATAATTAAAGCAGCAAAAATTGCACAGATATGGGATTTTATTGAAACTCTTGATAATGGACTTGATACCAAAATCGGTGAAAAGGGTTTAGGCTTATCTGAAGGACAGGCACAGAGAATTTCAATTGCAAGAGCAATTTTATCTGATGCACCAATTCTATTGCTTGATGAATCCACATCAGCGCTTGACTCAAAAACAGAGGCAGATTTGTTAACAACAATCCGGGAATTAACCGATAAAACATGTATAATAGTTTCGCATAAACAGGCGGCATTTGATATATGTGACAAGGTTGTATACGTTACTAAAGAACAATAAGTTATTTTTATAAAT
>JAFQNU010000037.1 GCA_017420825.1 Clostridia bacterium | reverse complement strand
TATAAGGCGGCAGATAATGCCGCCTTATTTACATAAAGGGGAAAAAACATGAAATTATCAGTAGAGACAAATATAATAAGTAAAAGATTTGGAGAGTATAAGGCAATAGAATTAATAAAGCAAGCCGGATTTGACGGTATAGACTATACCTTTTTTGACTGTGAGGAAAGATTGGGAGATAATTATATAGAATATGCAAAGGAGCTAAGAAAGCATCTTGATAATGTCGGCATAGAATGTGTTCAGGCGCATGCTCCGTCATATGCATTAAAATATAGTCCTGATTATGATATTTCCATGCAGGAATATTTGTGGATGGTACATTCTGTTGAAACTGCCGCAATTCTTGGTGCAAAAAGCATTGTGGTACACTCAATCAGTGTACCAAAGGGTGTGGATTTTAAGGAGTACAATCTCAGATTTTATAAAAATCTTATTCCTTATTGTGAAAAATTCGGAATATATCTTGCAGTAGAAAATATGTATGAAAAGGACGTAAAAAGAAGGTGTATGAAATCAAAGCTCGGCAGTCCCGAAGAACTTAACGGAATGATAGAAAAAATTAATTCTCCACGGGCTGTGGCTTGTATTGATATTGGTCATGCCGCAGTCACAGGGTATGAGCCTGAAGATTTTATTGACGGAGTAAAGAATGAGTATATAAAAACACTGCACATACATGATAATGACTATATTGGCGATTGTCATTATTTACCTTATGAGGGAGAATTTAATTGGAACGAAATTATAAAGGCTCTGAAAAGGGCAGGTTATAATGGTGATATGTCACTGGAAATAACAACATTTTTTAATAATTTTCCTAAGGAACTTACGCCTGACGCACTGAAGCTTGCCGCAAAAGTAGGCAGACATCTTATTTCTCTATACCACAATTGCTGAATAATTTTCCGTCGGAAAGAAATAATTGTATATAGAGGTGGAATATGATGATTAACTCAATTTTTATTACAGTACAATTATTTTTTACCATAGTAATAGGGATTTATTTTCTTGGACAGTTAAGAACTCAACACTCTGATAAAGAGGGAATAAATGAGGATTCACGGCATGTTATGGAGCGACTTAATGCAATGAGGAGAATTTCATTGACAGAGCCGCTTACAGAACAGACACGCCCGACAAAATTAGAAGAGATAATAGGTCAGGAGCAGGGAGTTGAGGCACTAAAGGTTGCATTAGGCGGAAAAAATCCACAGCATATTATAATTTACGGACCGCCGGGGGTAGGAAAAACGGCGGCGTCAAGAGTGGCGATGGAATTTGCAAAAAATACAGAGGGAACACCCTTCAGGAAGGACGCAAAATTCATTGAGGTTGATGCAACAATAATGCAGTATGATGAGAGAAGTATAGCAGACCCTTTGATTGGCTCTGTGCATGACCCGATATATCAGGGAGCAGGCTCGTACGGTCCTGCAGGAGTTCCGCAGCCAAAGGAGGGTGCTGTAAGTAAGGCTCATGGCGGAGTATTATTTATTGATGAAATAGGCGAATTACACCCAACTCAAATGAACAGGCTCTTAAAGGTATTAGAGGACAGAAAGGTACGTTTTGAAAGCTCGTACTATTCAAGTACGAACAAGAATATACCAAGACATATCCATGATGTATTTAAAAACGGAATACCCGCAGATTTTCGTCTGATAGGAGCGACAACAAGAAGCCCGGAAGAAATTCCGCCGGCACTCCGTTCGAGGTGTACAGAAATATTTTTTGACAGGCTTAACAGAGAGAATATTAAAAGCATAATAGATAATGCTGTAACAAAATGTAATATCAGTATTGATACTGATGCGGTAAATGTTGTTTGCGGATATTGTGAAAATGGCAGAGATGCAGTCAGTATGATATCAACCTTGTCCTCAAAATTAAGTCTTGAGAAGAGGATAAATGCGACAGTTGAAGATGTTGAGTGGGTAATAGAGACAGGAAGGTATAATCCTGTGTATAGCTGTAGTGTGGGTGGAGAAAGTGCAATAGGACGTGTGAATGGACTTGCAGTTACAAACAGTCGGTGCGGTTTATTGATACCTATTGAGGCTATATTTGAAAAAGCAGACGAAAGAGAGAGTAAAATTATTTGCGGAGGAATTACCGAGAAGGAAACAATAAAAAATGGAAATCAGTCGTTGAGCCGTACAAGTACAGCAAGAGCTTCAGTTGACAATGCTATCACTGTTTTAAAAAGACGATATGGTGTAAATCCGACAGCATATAATATTCATATTAATATACCGGGTGGAATGCCTGTTGACGGCCCCTCTGCAGGGATTGCAATATTTACAGCTTGCTATTCAGCGGTTTTTGATTTCTCTGTGTCATCCAAGATTGCTATGACGGGTGAGCTTTCCATTTCTGGTGATGTTATGGGAGTAGGGGGAGTAAGAGAAAAAATTGATGCTGCAATACTTTCAGGAGCTGAGGTTGTAATAATACCCAATAGTAATTGGTGTGAAAAGTATAAAAATATGAAAATAAAGGTCATACCTGTAAGAAAAATAGATGAGGTTGTTGATATCGTTATTAAGTATTCGGATAATTCTATGAATATAAATATCAATTCGCAAGAGCTTGTGTCAGCAAAAAAAGCACAATGAAAAATGCACAGCCTGTTATTTAGGCTGTGCATTTTTTTTAAAATAACTCCTTATTGCCACAAAGTAAAGCAACTCGTTTAGTTGTATAAAATGCGGTTTTGAAGCTTTCATCATATATTTGCATTGCTTCGATAACGGAGTCGGGTTTTAGGTTGTACAAATTTCCTGCGTCAACGCACATTTTGAATGTAACGGAATTCTCATCACATTCTATAATTTCGAGGGAGTGAATATGAGGCTTTATATCTGCCTCTTTTATTCCGCTTTTACTTTTTTTCATAACTAATATTTTTTCGTTGGATAGAAATTTTTCGATGTCTGGTTTAATATCAGTTTCACAACAGCAGATATATACAGCTCTGTTGATTTTATTAAAATCAAATTCTTTTCCTTCAGTTTTCTTGATTTTTAGTGCTTCAAATCCGGGGGGAAAAGCACTATTCAAGGTGGATAGTATTTCAGTCTCAGTAAAATCTCCGTCAAGTCCTATTTTCATAAGCTCGCCGTCTGCAGTTACACCAACAGAAAGGGGAAGAGCAACTGACATTATAGGATGAGGGTTAAAGCCTGATGAGAATGCCATAGGAAGCCCCGCGCGCCTCATTACTCTTTGCATAAATCTGACAAAATCAAGATGAGAAATGTATTTAACCTCGTCACCGCGTTTGTATTTTAAAATATAATTACTCATAGCAAACACCCGTACCAAAACAATTTGCTCCACAGCCTGCGCATTTTTCACGGCAGTTTGGAGTTGTTTGTGCCTTTTGTGATTTTTCATATTCTCGTATAAAGAATTGTTTTGTAACACCGATATCAATATGGTCCCAGGGAAGAACTTCATCTAAAGCCCTTTCTCTTAAATAAAAATCGGGGTTTATATTACATTCTGAAAAGCTTTGAAGCCATTTATCAAATCTGAAATGGTCGTTCCAGCCGTCAAAGCGACAACCGTTTTTGACAGCCTGTATAATAACATTTATTAAACGTCGGTCACCTCGTGCAAAAACTCCCTCAAGATAGCTTGTTTTGTTATCATGCCAACTGTATTTAATACGTTTTGAGGTGATTGAAGATTTTAAATAGTCTTGTTTTTCCAATATTTCCTCACGAGTGTTCTGAGCAGACCACTGAAAGGCGGTAAACGGCTTTGGAATAAAGCTTGATGTGCTGACAGTAATATTTATATTTTTTGCACGTTCTTCCTTGGGAATGTCAAAATATACATTTAACACCTTTTGCGACAGGTCAGCAATTCCTGCAACGTCCTCATTGGTTTCGGTCGGCAGACCTATCATAAAGTATAGCTTTACATTTGTCCAGCCGCCTTTAAAGAGCATTTCAGTTGATGAAAGTATATTTTCTTCTGTGATATTTTTATTTATAACATCACGCAAGCGTTGAGTGCCTGCCTCCGGGGCAAAGGTGATACCTGATTTCCGTACCTTTTGCACCTTGTTCATAAGCTCTAACGAAAAGTTATCAATTCTCAAAGAGGGAAGAGATAAGCCTATTTTTTTCTTTTCCGTTATGTCGATGAGGTTGTCGGTGAGCTCAGCAAGTTGTGTGTAGTCACTTGAGCTTAGTGATGATAAAGAGATTTCATCATAACCGCTTGATGAGAGCAAGCGGTCTGCAAGACAGGTGAGTGTTTCTGCCTTTCTCTCGCGTACAGGACGGTAAATATACCCAGCCTGACAAAAACGACAGCCTCTTATGCATCCTCTGAAAATTTCAAGCATAACTCTGTCATGAACAATATCTCCATATGGTACAATTACTTTATCGGGAGTGGGAGCAGAGTCAAAATCAGACATTATGCGTTTTTTTATAGTTGGTGATGCGAATTTGTTATTTGGGGTTATACTCTTTATGGTTTTATCATCATTGTAGCTCACGTCATAGAAGGAAGGAACATAAACTCCCTCAATTTTTGCAATTTTCTCGAGATATTCCACTCTTGTGCGGTTCGGATTTTTCTTCCATTCCTTGTACACATCTACAACTTCGCAAATAATATCTTCGCCTTCTCCGAGCATAAAGAAATCAATTGCATCAGCTATAGGTTCGCCGTTATAAGCACAAGGCCCTCCTGCACATACAAAAGGCATATCCAAATCCCTGTCACGAGATAAAAGCGGTATGCC
>JAFQNU010000036.1 GCA_017420825.1 Clostridia bacterium | reverse complement strand
CTGACATGATTATAGTTGGTAAATTTGCAGGAACAATAAGTATGTCAGGAGTTAATATTGGAAGTCAGATAACAATGCTTGTCACTAATCTTGTTATAGGGTTAACAGTTGGCGCAACTGTGCTTATTGGTCAGTATCTTGGTGCAGGAGACAGAAATGGGTTAAAAGAAACAATAGGAACATTGTTTACATCTCTTTTCTTTTCAGGTATTGTTATAACTGTTTTGATGGTATTTTTGAGGATTCCGATTTTACGTCTTATACAAACACCGGTTGAGTCATTTCCGGAAGCTGAAAATTATTTTTTTGTAACGGCATTGGGTACGCTGTTTATATTTGCATATAATGCACTAAGCGCAATAATGCGTGGTATGGGTGACAGTAAAAACCCACTTATATTTGTTGCAATTGCGTGTGTGGTAAATGTTGTTCTTGATTTGGTTTTAGTTGCTGTATTTGGAATGGGGGCAACAGGTGCAGCTGTTGCGACAGTTGTTTCGCAGGCAGTGAGTATGGTATTGTGTGTAGTATATCTTAAAAGAAACAATTTCGTGTTTGATTTTAATTTGGAGTCATTCAAATGTAATTACAGAAGATTAAAAATGATTTTAAGAATAGGAATACCTTCATCTGTTCAAAATGTAGCTGTAAGCTGTTCATTTCTTTTTCTTACCGCTATGGTTAATTCTCTTGGCGTAAATGCGTCGGCAGCTGTGGGAGCTGTTGGTAAACTAAACGGCTTTGCTATTTTGCCGGCGGTGGCAATGAATATCTCAGTTTCGGCTATGAGTGCTCAAAATATTGGGGCAGGTAAGCACGACCGAGCTTTAAAAACATGTGGTGTAGGTATTATGATTTCGTATATAATAAGTGCTGTTATATTTACCTTTGTAACGATATTCCCTGAGCTTTGTATGAGAATGTTTATTGATGATGAGGCTGTAATAAGAGACGGGATTGAGTATCTTGGTTCATTTAAGTATGATTACCTTCTTGTTCCGGCAGTGTTTTGCATGAATGGTCTCTTCATTGGTGCAGGACATACAACATTATCGCTGATAAGTGGTATAATGTCATCAGTGTTGTTCAGGATACCTGCATGTTATTTATTTGGCATGGTCATGGATATGGGACTTAAAGGAATAGGACTCGGAGCACCGGTTGCAAGCGCATCGTCATTCGTATTGTGCATTGTTTTTCTTATAAGCGGACGTTGGAAAAAACAGGTTATTGTACATAGTAATGAATAAAATTAAAAAAAACAAAAATGAGTTATAAAATATTTATTAAAAATAAGAGGTAGGAAAATTATGGCAAAAAGAAAAGATGATTACGGTAATGAAAGCATTACAAGTCTGAAAGGTGCTGACAGAGTTAGAAAACGTCCGGCGGTAATATTTGGCTCGGACGGACTTGAGGGCTGTTGTCATTCTTTTTTTGAAATATTGTCAAATGCAATTGATGAGGCGAGAGAAGGTTACGGCAATATTATTGAAGTGACAAAGTTTCTTGATAATTCAATAGAGGTTGTTGACTACGGCAGAGGTATCCCGGTTGACTTTAACGAAAAGGAAAACAGATATAATTGGGAATTGGTTTTTTGCGAATTGTATGACGGCGGAAAGTATAATAATAATGATGGCGGAATGTATGAATACAGCTTAGGCTTAAACGGTCTTGGTTGTTGTGCAACTCAATATAGCTCCGAATATATGGATGTTGAGGTTGTAAGAGATAAGACGGTTTATTCTCTGCATTTTGAAAAAGGTGAAAACATAGGAGGATTGTCTAAAAGAGAGTCAACCTCAAAAAAGACAGGCTCAACAATAAAATGGAAACCTGATTTGGAGGTTTTTACCGATATAAATATTCCTGTCGAATTTTTACAGGACACTCTGGAAAAGCAGGCTATGACAAATGCAGGAATAAAGTTTATATTGTATGTCGAAACCGAAACAGGCATACAGATGAACGAATACTATTATAAAGAAGGTATTGTAGATTATCTTAGTCAAGCTGTCGGCGAAAATAGTATGACAAGCATTGAGGTCTGGGACGCTGAGAGAAAGGGTAGAGACAGAGAGGATAAACCGGAGTATAGAGTTAAAATGCAAATTGCTTTCTGTTTTTCTCAGACTGTTAATATTTTAGAGTATTACCATAACTCAAGTTGGCTTGAACATGGTGGTTCGCCTGATAAAGCGGTAAAGAATGCATTTGTATATGCTATTGACCAGTATTTAAAAGCAAATTCCAAGTATAATAAAAATGAGTCTAAAATTACATTTAATGATGTAGCTGATTGCCTTGCGCTTGTAATAAATTCGTTTTCAACACAGACAAGCTACGAAAATCAGACAAAAAAAGCCATAAATAACAAATTTATTCAAGAGGCTATGACAGATTTTTTACGTCATCAGCTTGAGGTATATTTTATCGAAAATAGGCAAGACGCTGAAAAAATTTCAAATCAGGTTCTTGTAAATAAAAGGTCAAGAGAAAATGCTGAAAAGGTTAGAATAGATGTTAAGAAAAAGCTCACAGGCACAATGGACGTAACAAACAGGGTTGAGAAATTTGTTGACTGCAGAAGTAAGGATAAAACGATAAGAGAAATATATATAGTTGAGGGTGACTCGGCGCTTGGCTCATGTAAGCTTGCAAGAGATGCATCATTCCAGGCTATTATGCCAATCAGGGGTAAAATACTTAATTGTTTAAAAGCAGATTATGCAAAGATTTTCAAAAGTGACATTATTCTTGATTTGGTAAGAGTTCTTGGCTGTGGCATAGAAATAAAATCTAAACACAATAAGGAGCTTGATACATTCAGTCTTGATAATTTGAGATGGGATAAGGTTATAATATGTACAGATGCCGATGTTGACGGATTTCAGATAAGAACTCTTGTTTTGACCATGATTTACAGACTTATGCCAACCTTGATAGATGAGGGTAAGGTGTATATAGCAGAGTCTCCGCTTTATGAAATTACAGTTATTAAAACAAAAAGAAAAGGTGAAAAGCTGTTTGCTTATTCTGACGGAGAAAAGGAGTCGATTCTATTAAAGCTTTTGGAGGAAGGTCTTGACAAGGGTGATTACGAAATAAAGAGAAGTAAAGGTCTTGGCGAAAATCAGCCTGATATGATGAGTTTAACGACAATGCACCCTGCTACAAGAAGGTTGATAAGAGTTACACCAGAGGGTGTTGAAAAAACTGCACAGGTATTTGATATATTGCTTGGGGATAATATCAACGGAAGAAAAGAGCATATTGCAAAAAATGGCAGTTTATATATGGAAATGCTTGATTTGTCTTAAAAGGAGGTAAAAAGGGATGGCGAAGAAAAAGAAAGAACCTGAGGTTATAATATATGCTCCGATTAAGGAACAACCGATTTGCGAGACACTTGAAAGTAATTATATGCCATATGCTATGAGTGTAATTATTTCCAGGGCAATACCTGAAATTGACGGATTGAAGCCTGCACACAGAAAGCTTTTGTACACAATGTATAAAATGGGACTTTTGGGCGGAAGGCTTACAAAGTCAGCAAATGTTGTAGGACAGACCATGAAATTAAATCCGCATGGAGATGCTGCAATTTATGAAACAATGGTAAGACTGACAACAGGAAATGAGGCACTTTTACACCCATTAGTTGAGTCACAGGGAAACTTTGGTAAGCAGTATTCGAGAGATATGGCATATGCAGCCGCTCGTTATACCGAGGTAAGACTTGACCCGATTTGTAATGAACTTTTTACAGATATTAATAAAAATACAGTTGAATTTGTTGATAACTATGACGGAGAGCTAAAAGAGCCTGTATTATTACCTGTTGCGTTTCCTAATATATTGGTAAATCCTAATCAGGG
>JAFQNU010000035.1 GCA_017420825.1 Clostridia bacterium | reverse complement strand
TAATGGAGATGCTGTTATAGTTAAATTTTGAGAGGAGTACCGATTGTGATAAAGGTAGAAGGTCTTAGTCATATATACAACTGTGGTTTGCCGGATGAACGGTATGCCTTAAAGGATGTAAATTTTGAGATAAGAGACAAGGAATTTACAGCAATAATTGGACATACAGGCTCGGGAAAATCAACATTAATACAGCACCTAAATGGTCTTATTAAGCCTCATGAGGGAAAAATTTTTATTAATGGTATTGATATTACCCAAAAAGGTGTTGATATTAGGCAAATACGTCAAAAAGTAGGACTTGTATTCCAGTACCCTGAACATCAGCTTTTTGAAGAGACAGTATGTAAGGATATAGCATTTGGACCGAAAAATCTTGGTCTTGAAGATGAGGAAATAAAAAAAAGAGTTTTGCATGCCTGTGAATTGGTAAATATTGAAGAAAAGCTTTTGGAAAAATCGCCGTTTGAGATATCAGGGGGACAGAAAAGACGGGTTGCTATTGCAGGAGTTTTATCGATGCAACCTGAAATTTTAATTCTTGATGAGCCTACCGCAGGACTTGACCCAAAAGGTAGGGACAAGCTATTATCCGTGCTTGAAAAGCTAAAAGATGAGCTTACAGTTGTACTTGTTTCGCATAGTATGGAGGATGTTGCAAGGGTGGCAAAAAATATTATTGTCATGAACAAGGGTACGGTATATAAGCAGGGAAGTGTAGCTGAAATTTTTGCTGATTGCAGAGGGTTAGAGAAAATAGGACTCAACATTCCACAGATTACGCAGCTTATTAACAGATTAAATGAGTTTGGTGCTGGGCTTCCGCAGGATATATATACAGTGGGCTATGCAGCACAAATTTTAAAGGACAGAATGGGAAATAGAAAGAATGTTTAAGGATATTACATTAGGACAGTATGTTTCAGGAAATTCAATTCTGCACAGAACAGACGCAAGGGTAAAAATTATACTGACTCTTGCTTTCATTATAGTGCTTTTTCTTATATCTACACCGATTTCTTATTCACTTATGATTTTATTTACTCTTTTTATTATAGTGTTGAGTAAAATTCCCGTGAAATTTATTATAAAAGGTTTAAAACCGCTTTTATTTATTATAGCGTTTACCGTTGTTATTAATTTGTTTTTAACTCCCGGCGAGACAGTGTGGTCAAAACATCTTGTTGGAGATTTTTCACTTACAATCACCAGACAGGGGATAGGGATGAGTGTTTCGATGTTTTTAAGGCTTACACTATTAGTATGTGCAACATCATTATTGACTTTAACAACAAAACCGCTCATGCTTACCGATGCAATTGAAAGACTTTTAAAACCATTTGAAATAATAAAGGTGCCTGCACATGAAATTGCTATGATGATGTCTATCGCAATCAGATTTATTCCTACGCTTGCAGAGGAAACAGATAAAATTATAAAGGCGCAAAAGGCACGAGGTGCAGATTTTGAAAGCAAAAATATTATTAATAGGGCTAAAGCAATGATACCGCTTTTGATACCGTTGTTCGTAAGTGCGTTCCGCAGGGCTGATGAGCTTGCGGCGGCGATGGATTCAAGATGCTATAACGGAGGAATAAACAGGACAAGAATGAAAGAAATGAAGATGTGCGAACTTGATTGGTATGTGCTTGTTTTTTGCATAGTATATTTTTCCGCACTGTTGGTAATACAGTTATTGTGAGGGTTAAAATGAGAAATATAAAATTAACACTAAGCTATGATGGTTCGGGATACCATGGCTGGCAGATTCAGGAGAATGCAATAACTGTTCAGGAGGTTTTGGAAAATGCAATCATGAAGCTTACAGGTACAAAACCAAAGCTTTCAGGGTGTGGAAGAACAGATGCAGGAGTTCATGCAAAACGTTATGTTGCAAGTTTTAAAACAGAGTCTAATATTCCTTGTGAAAAGCTACCTTGTGCATTAAATAGATATCTTCCGGAGGATATAGTTTGTATTAATGCAGAAGATGTTTCAGATATATTTGATGCACAAAGAAGTGCGAAAGCAAAAACTTATACCTATTACGTTTTAAATTCACAATACAGAGACCCTTTCTTAGCAAAACATTCATGGCATTACAGATATGAAATTGATGTTGAAAAAATGCAGAAAGCGGCTAAATTTTTTGAAGGTACTCATGATTTTATAGGGTTTGCTGCGGCAGGCTTTACGGTGTCAACAACTGTAAGAACTATATATTCTCTTAATGTTTCAAAAGAAAATGATTTAATTAAAATAGAGGTAACAGGAAACGGATTTTTATATAATATGGTGCGTATTATTTCTGGTACTCTTGTGTTTGTTGGTAACGGAAAAATAAATGTTGAAGATGTGGCGGATATTATTGAGTCTCGTGACAGAAAACGGGCTGGTATAACCGCTCCTGCAGATGGATTATATTTAACAGAGGTGTATTATTGATGCGAAAACTAATTACAATATTATTGGTTATATTGATTTTAGCCGGAATTGGTACAGGTGGTTGGTTTTATATAAAAGCAAATCCTCAGATTGCGGATACATATATTGCTAATTTTAAGGAAAATCTTTTTAATTTAAGACTTGAATATGAGAGAAAGAAGATTGAGAAACAGGCGGTTTCAAATGAACCGGAAACAATTCCTGTTAATCAGTCAGTACAGCCTGAAATTGAACAGACAGAGGAACCGAACGAGACACAACAGGTAATACCGGTGCAATCACCGCAGGCTATTCCTACTCAATCGCCGAGAGTGGGTGAGGATATTGTAACTAAGGTTTTTTACCCTGTGTCAAATCCTATAGCCTTAAAGGGTGCGGCAAATTGTAAGTATGCAAAATATTCAGACGGAATTTTGTGTGTTTCAGAAAGTACTGTAGATTTTTATACCGCAGATGCGAAACTTAAATGGTCACGAGCTATACAGATATCCAATCCTGTTTTAAAGGTGAATGGTAACTATATTTTAATATTTGAACAGGGTGGAAAGAAATTTACTGTTTTTGAAAAAAATACAGAAATAATCAAGACAGAGACATCAGAAATTATTTTAAACGGAAATATATCTGCAAATGCAGATATTGCGTTTGTTACGGAAAAGCCGTACTATCAGGGTGCGGTATGTGTTTATAATAGTTCGGGTGAGGAAATATTTTCAAGAAGCTTTGGAAGTGAGAATGTTATAGCGGTGGCTATATCAGATTCAAGGCGTGTAGCGGTTGCTCTTATGTCATTGAGGACACAGATTTATTCCAAACTTGTATTTCTTGATGTAAATAAATCAGATGAAGATGTCAGTGTTGAGTATGATGATACTTTAATTTATGACATTGATTTTTCAAAGAACAATCTCATTGCATTCGCAGATAACAGGATGATTTCTCTGAGCTCCGGAGGCAGAGAGCAATGGGTAAATGATTACACTGAAAAGAAACTTATGCATTATTCAAAAGATGTTGCAGATATTCGTCTGTTGATGTTTGACAATAACAATAATGCAGAAATGTCTGTTATCAGTAATTCTGGTAGGGAGAAGAGTAAAATGCAAACAGATGTTATACCTGATTTTTCTGACATATGTGATGGAAATATTATTTATAATAATGCAAGAAACCTCATATTTACTCGTCTAAATGGAGATGTTGATGCAAAATATACCGCCTCAAGAGATATTCAAAAGGCATATTTTATAGACAAGGATAATATTTTAGTTGTATACAATCAAAGTATAGAATTTTTGAGGCTCAAAAGAAAGGAAAGTGAAGAGTAAATGTATTTACCGATTATATTTGATGCAGTAATAGTAGGTATATTTGTGTTTTGTATTTTTGTATGTGCAAAAAAAGGATTTGTAGATTCATCATATAAAATAGCTTCACTCATTCTTACAGTTGTTATTATGCTTATGTTTCAGAATACGATATATTCAAAGGTAAAGGAATCACCGATTGGTGAGAAAATAACCCAAACTGTTAATTCGGCTTTGACTCAAAAGGTTGAGGAGAGCGGAGTATCAGAAAAGGAACCGGGTTTTTTGGAGAGTCTTGGTTTGCCAGGGGTTTATGTATCAATGTTTGATAATTCCCGTACAAAACTTGAAGAAACAAAAAATCAGATTATTTCTGAAATAACCGAGAGTATATGTGCTTCCTTGATAAATATTGTATCATCTGTTATTTTGTATTTTGCAGTAAGAATACTATTGTTCTTGGTTTTCAAAATAACTAATTTGGTTTAAAAACTTCCCGTTCTAAAAACGTGCAATAAGCTTTTGGGAGCGGTTTTCGGAGCAATACAGGCATTGCTTGTTGTGTACATACTATGTGCTTTGATTATGTGGTTTGTCCCTGCAAAGCACTCACAGACTGTAACAGATGCAATTGATAAGTCTGTTGTGACGCAGTATTTTTATAATAACAATATGATAATCAAGGTATTGGGAAAATAGTATTAGAGGAAAGGTAAATATAATATATGCAGGATTCAATATCGTTAGAGAGGATGACAAAAGAGGAGCTAAAACAAATAGCCCTTGGACTTGAAATTAAAATTTCGGGATTAAAAAAGGACGAGATTATCGAACTAATAAAAAAACAGAGAGAGGCTTCTAAGCCTGAAAAAAAGCAGAGTGCAGAGCGAAAACGTCCTGATGATGTTACAGAGGTTTGTGGAGTACTTGATGTCATGGCTGATGGTTTTGGTTTTTTGAGATTTAATAACTATCAGCCAAGTGCAGATGATGTGTATGTATCACCAACACAGATACGCAGATTTAATTTGAAAACAGGAGATGAAATTTTAGGGGATTCAAGACCGTCTCCTGAAGAGGATAAATATGCATCGTTGCTTTTTGTAAAAAAAATAAACGGTGACTCTATCGATGTTGCATTAAAACGCAGAACATTCGATAAGCTTACCCCTATTTTTCCGAAAGAAAGAATTACGCTTGACACAGGAGATAAAACGAAGCATGCATCAAGACTTGTTGATATAATTGCTCCGATAGGCAGAGGACAAAGAGGAATGATAGTAGCACCTCCCAAGGCAGGAAAAACAACTCTGATAAAGCAGATAGCACAGTCAATTACAACCAATCATCCTGATATAAAGCTGATTGTATTACTGATAGATGAACGTCCTGAAGAGGTAACTGAACTTAGACGCTCAATACAAAATGCAGACGTTATAGCTTCAACCTTTGACCAGACTCCTGAAAATCATACAAAGGTTGCAGAAATGGTACTTGAGAGAGCGTCTCGACTTGTTGAGCAGAAAAAGGATGTTGTAATTTTACTTGATTCTATTACGAGGTTAGCCAGAGCATATAATTTAACAGTAACACCAACTGGAAGAACTCTTTCGGGCGGTTTAGACCCTGATGCTCTTATAAAACCAAAGAAGTTTTTTGGTGCAGCGAGAAATATAGAAGAGGGCGGAAGTCTTACGATACTTGCAACAGCACTTGTAGAGACGGGGAGTCGTATGGATGATGTGATATTTGAAGAATTTAAGGGTACAGGAAATATGGAACTTAAACTCGACAGAGCATTGCAAGAAAGAAGAATATTTCCTGCAATTGATATTCTTAAATCAGGAACAAGACGTGAGGAAGAATTGCTATGTGAAGAAGAATGTGAGACAGGCAGAGTTCTTCGTCGTGAGTTGCACCGTCAGAATAATATTGAAACCATGAGTACAGTGATTCAGCTACTTAAAAATTCGGAAAATAACAGGGAATTTACAAGTATAGTTTTAAAAAATTTATCTCAAAAACGTTGAATTATTAACGATTTGTGAAATATTCATTAATTGATTATCGGTTTAGTTGACTAAATCAAAAAGAACTTTTATAATAAGGATATTAATGAATAGTTAACAGAAAGGACTAAAGATATGGCAGAGAAATACGGAACTATACCAAAAAAATTTACTAAAGCATGGTGGGAATATTTTTGGGAATATTATAAGGTACATACAATTGTTTCTGCTGTGGTTGTTGTTGCGGTTGTAAGTACAATATATGGTGTTCTTACCGCACCAAAATATGATTTTTATATGACCTATGCAACCGGAGGTTATATTGACAATGATTCGGTGAATAAAGTTGGTGAGGTGCTTTCTGAGTATATTGAGGACACAAATCAAAATGGTGAAAAATTAGTATCATCATCATGTTATACTTTTTCGGATGGTGAGCAGGATGCACAATATTTAAGCACAATGATTACCAAGCTCCATCTTGATTTTGTGGTGGATGAGGTAATGTTGTTTGTTTTTTCGGAGGATAAGACAAAATATTATTTTGACTCAAATTCGTTATCGGGAGCATTTAAGCCTGTTGGTGAGTGGGTAACGGATAAAAACAGTGATTTAAAAACATATTCCTTTTATGGTGAGGAATATGCTGTGAGCCTTGAAAATTCGAAAGTATTGAAGGATGCAGGTATAAAATGTGATGATTTGTATGTTGCTGTACGTGCATATGAGACAGATGATGAAGAAGTTAAGTCGAGAATGAGGTCAGCGATTGCTGTTGCAAATGAATTAATTAAGTAGATATATCCCGGACAATGCCTTATTGTTCGGGTGTTTTTTCGTTTGTAAGGCAAAATGTGAGTAAAAATTACTAAAAAATATTATAATTTGTGCGGATTGCATATTGTTATAATTTATTATTTGTGATAGAATAGTACACGGAGATTAATAACTAAAAATCAATTCTCCGGAAAGGAATGATGCAAAATGCATATGATGTTTGAACGCAAGCTCCCAAGTGCAGATGAAATTAAAGAACAGTTTCCTTTGTCAGCAGAGCTTCAAAAGGCAAAAGAAATTAGAGATAAGGAGATAGGAAAAGTCTTTTTGGGAGAGTCAGACAAATTCCTTTTGGTGATTGGCCCGTGCTCGGCTGATAATGCCGATTCTGTGATTGATTACACGCTTAGACTCAGAAGAATACAGGAAGAGGTTAAGGATAAGATTATAATTATTCCGAGAGTTTATACTAATAAACCAAGAACAACAGGTGAAGGCTATAAGGGAATGGTGCATCAGCCAGACCCGAACGAAAAACCTGATATGATAAAGGGTATTATGGCAATCAGACAGCTTCATAAAAATGTTATTGAACAAACAGGCTTTTTCTGTGCTGATGAAATGCTTTATCCGGATAATTATGGATATCTTTCAGATATTCTTTCGTATGTAGCAGTAGGGGCGAGATCTGTTGAAAATCAACAACATAGATTGGTTTCAAGCGGTATGGATATACCGGTAGGTATGAAAAACCCAACAAGTGGTGACTATGCTGTTATGATGAATTCTATTATTGCTGCACGTCATTCACATACTTTTATATATAATGGCTGGGAGGTTCGTACAGAAGGCAATCCGCTTTCTCACGCGATTTTAAGAGGCTCGGTTAATAAGCATGGTCAATCCTTGCCTAACTACCACTATGAGGACTTAATAAGATTACATGATGCGTATTGTGAGAAAAACATTGACAATATGGCGTTGATAGTTGATGCTAACCATGCTAATTCAAATAAGAAATATCTTGAACAGATAAGAATATGTAAAGAGGTACTTCACAGCTGTCGACACAGTGCAGATATCAAAAAGCTTGTAAAAGGATTCATGATTGAAAGTTATATTGAGGACGGTGCACAGAAGATTGAAGATGGTGTTTATGGAAAATCAATTACTGACCCGTGTATAGGTTGGTATAAGACAGAAAAGCTTATACTTGATATAGCAGATTTGTTATAATAAATATAATATGGCAGGGGCTTGCTCCTGCTGCTTTTTTCAAAAAGGTACGTAAAGCATGGCTACAAGGAGTAATTTATGAATTGCGAAGATTGTATGTATTATGAATATGATGAGGAATATGAGTGTTATACCTGCTTGATGCAGCTTGATGAGGATGAAATGTACAGGTTTGTACATGGTAAAACACAAAATTGTCACTATTTTAAAGCAGGTGATGAATATTCCATAGTAAGAAAACAAAACTAAAGGGGTTGTTAAAATGAAAATTTCAACTTTGCTTAATGAGAAAATTCCAACACTATCATTTGAGGTGTTTCCACCGAAAACGGAGGATAATTTTGATAGCGTTAAGTATGCAACAGAGGAGATAGCAAAAATAAAGCCTGATTATATGAGTGTTACATATGGCGCGGGGGGAGGAACAAGTAAATATACGCTTGCAATTGCGGAGAATATACAGAATAACTATGGTGTGACACCTCTTGCACATTTGACATGCGTTTCATCAACAAAGGAAATGATAAAAAATCAACTTACTGTGTTAAGAGAAAAGGGGATTGAAAATATTCTTGCACTAAGAGGTGATATCCCTGATGGACTTGATATGTCTGAACTTGATTATCATTATGCGTATGAGCTTGTTGATGAGATTAAACAGTTTGGTGATTTTTGTGTTGGCGGAGCTTGCTATCCAGAAGGGCATATAGAGTCACATAACCAGAAGGAAGATATAGAAAATCTTAAACGTAAGGTTGATGCCGGATGTGAATT
>JAFQNU010000034.1 GCA_017420825.1 Clostridia bacterium | reverse complement strand
CAGACTGTCATCTAAATCATTCGGTTTCTATGGCGACTCGGATGGGGCTCGAACCCACGACCTCTAGCGTGACAGGCTAGCGTTCTAACCAACTGAACTACCGAGCCAAATTTCTTATTCATTGTACCACATAACACAACAGTTGTCAATACTTTTTTTAATTATTTTTGAAAATGCGGACTGCTCTATATAACAATCCGCACCCCTCTTTTTAATTCTTCCTTTCATAAATATTTTCTACATAGCATAAAATTTCATTATCGGAAAAATCGCTTATTATATCGTTTAAAACTGAAAAAGCATCAATCTCCTCATTTTTTAACCCTTGTGCTGCCGAATAAAACAATTCTCTGAGCATATCGCAAATACATTCACCGCAATATATATGCGAATTTACCTCATATAAATTATTTTCTTCAGTTTTGCACAGCTCACATTCAACCTCTGAATGCTCAGACTCGTAATCCATGCCATAATTTCCTGTTCTTTGTCTTTCAAGCTCATATATAGCTTCTTGAGTGTAATTTTTATAATGCATAATATCTCCTTATCTTGTAGCATTGTGCAACTACGTTTACAATTATAGCATATTAACCTTTTAATGTCAAGAGTTTTTTTGCATAATGGTAAAAAAAACAATCTCCCTTATATAAAGGGAGACTATTTTTACCTTTCTTCTCTGAAATATGCAAGTCCCAAAGATGCAGGAGGTTGATTTTCCTTTTTATCTCTTATACTTGTTATAATAAGAACAACAATTGTAACTACATAGGGGAGCATATTAAATATAGCAACAGCACTTCTGCTTAGTCCCGAAATATATGAATATGCTATATAAAGACCTCCGAACACAAATGAACCAATAATGCTCACATTTGGTTTCCACAATGCGAATATAACAAGCGCAATTGCAAGCCAGCCTCTGTCACCAAAGCCACCGCTTGTCCATGAACCGCCTGTATAATCAAGTATGAAATACAAACCACCAAGACCTGCTATTATACCGCCTACACAAGTTGCAACATACTTATATTTTATTACGTTTATTCCTGCGGCATCTGCTGTTGCAGGATTTTCTCCAACCGCTCTTAACTGCAAACCAACCTTAGTGTGATTTAAAATCCATGCGGATATAAGTGCTATAATAATCGCAACATATGCTAAAAATCCATAGGAAAAGAATATTTCTCCCACGGCTCCGAGCTTATCTGCAAACGGAAGTGTTGTTTTATAGTAGTCGGCGGTTAACTTTACGGATAAATGTCCGCCATCACCCATAATTCTCGTCAATGAACCACCAAAAAAGTCTCCGAAGCCTACTCCAAAGGTCGTAAGTGCCAAACCTGTAACATTCTGATTTGCTCTCAGGGTAATTGTTAAAAAGCTATAAATCAAGGCTGCAAGGAAAGAGCCAATAATTGAGCTTAGCAAAGGTATTACTATACACCAAAATGCCGTTGGGGTTTCTGCAAAATGCTCGTACAAATATGCCCCCATAACACCTGCACTTCCACCGACATACATAATCCCCGGAATACCAAGGTTTAAGTTTCCCGATTTCTCTGTTATTATCTCACCCGTTGAACCAAACAAAAGGGGTATTCCCTGAACAATTGCTTTATTAATTATTGTAGCTATCATTTCTTAACACCCTCCTTGTTTTTTCTCACATTTATTTTATATCCTACAAAAAATTCACTGCCTATTATGAAAAATAGTATTATTCCTGTCAAAATATCAGACATACTCTCATTCAAAGCAAATTTAGTTGCAATTTCTCCTGCTCCACGTTCAAGAAATACTATCAGGAATGAAGTAAGTGTCATTACAATAGGATTAAACTTTGCAAGCCAGGATACCATGATTGCAGTAAACCCCATACCGCCTACTGTTCCTGTATTTATAGAATGGTCGGTTCCCGAAACAAGCAACAATCCTGCAATACCACACAACGCACCCGAAACAGCCATTGTTCTCAAAATTATCTTTTTAACATCTATCCCTATGTAGCGTGCTGTGTTGGTGCTCTCTCCCACAACGGATATCTCATAGCCATGCTTACTATATCTGAGATATATATACATTGCCACTGTAATTACTGCAACAACAATTATATTAAACAGATACTTCTGCCCAAATATTTCAGGCAACCACCCGGCAAGCGTGTCTCTGTTTATTACTCCAACTGTATTTGAATCCTTCGGATTTTCCCAGAACACTATACAAAACGAAACAAGCTGTATTGCAACATAATTCATCATAAGAGTGAAAAGTGTTTCATTTGTATTAAATTTTGCCTTGAAATATGCCGGTATTATCCCCCATATCATGCCTGCAAGAATCGCCACAATGAACATAACGGGATAATATATTGCTCCTGGCAACACGTCACCAAGATATATCATACATGCGGCAGTTGCAAGTGCACCTATTAAAGTTTGTCCCTCTGCTCCGATATTCCAAAATTTCATCTTAAATGCAGGAGTTACTGCAAGAGATATACACAAGAGCATTGCAAGCTTCTGCAGTGTGTTCCATATTTTTCTCGATGAGCCAAAGGTTCCCTCAAGCATAGACTCATAAACCTGTATAGGATTATATCCTGTAACAAACACAATTACAAAGCCACAGATTATGAGCGCAAGAATTATTGCAGCTGCTCTTACTCCCCAGGATTTATACCATGGCATCTCACCGCGCTTTACTATCTGAAACTTAGGCTCATGCAAAGCCTTATCACTATTCTTTGCCATCTGTTGTTCCTCCTTGTGTTTTTGTCATGAGCAAGCCAATCTGCTCCTTTGTTGCTTTGCGTCCGTCAACAATATCGCTTATTGCTCCTCCACACAAAACCATTATTCTGTCACATAACTCTAAAAGGACGTCCAAATCCTCTCCGACAAGTATTACCGCAACTCCCCTCTTTTTCTGCTCATTCAAAAGATTATATATAGTATATGAGGAATTAATATCAAGTCCTCGCACAGGGTATGCCGCCATAAGAACTGCAGGTGCCGCCGCTATCTCTCTTCCTACAAGAATTTTTTGTACATTTCCGCCCGACAAACGTCTTACGGGAGTTGTTGCACTTGGAGTTACAACCTTTAATTTATCAATTATCTCCTCAGCAAGACTTTTGGGTGCTTTTCTCTCAAGGAACATTGATTTTCCCTTACGATAACTTCTTAGCATCATATTGTCTATTATATCCATATTGCCGACAAGTCCCATGCCAAGTCTGTCCTCGGGTACAAAGGAAAGCCTTACACCCATATCACGTATCTGCATAGGAGTTTTGTCTCTCAATTCTTCAAGCTCACCGCTCTTAGGGTCAAGATACATAACACTTCCGCTTGTAAGCTTCTGCAAGCCTGCAATTGATTCTAAAAGCTCACGCTGTCCACTTCCTGCAATACCTGCTATTCCCAATATTTCTCCGCCCATCAAAACATGCTGCTCCACAATGCGACGCTCTCCGCCGGTAAGAATACCGGACTTGTTTAATATCTCGTCCGGAATTCCCATTTTGCCGCAATCATGCATCAGAGCCACATAACCAATATCTTTT
>JAFQNU010000033.1 GCA_017420825.1 Clostridia bacterium | reverse complement strand
TTTTTGTAAATTCCATAATTTTCATCTCCTGTTTGCAGACATAATACTCACATAATAACATAATTATAACACCTAATAAAAGAAAATGCAAGTATTTAGGAAATAGTGTAATATATACTTAATAAAAAATTTGACTTTTATTAAAAAAACATGGAATTTTCTTATTTTTTGTAAAAATATGATTTAATTATTGACTTAAAATTTATTCGTGCTATAATAGATGTATATAAATTTATATGGAGGTCTTTTTTATGACTATTATTGTTTTAGTAATTCTAGCGGTAATCGTTTTATGGTTTATCGGAGTGCAGCGAAAGCTTGTTGCAATGGACGAAAATATCAATAATGCAATGAGTCAGATAGGTGTTCAGCTTTCATCTCGCTGGGATGCTTTAACCGCTCTCTTAGACCTTACAAAGGGATATGCGGAGCATGAATACAAAACCCTTTCAGATACTATTAAAATGCGTACCTCTATAAGCTCAAAAAGCACAGCCGCAGAGGTAAACGAACAGGAAAACATTCTAACAGACGCACTGGGTAAAATCATGGCGGTTGCAGAAAGCTATCCTGACCTTAAAGCAAATGAAAACTACATAAAAACAATGGACAGTGTAAACGCATATGAGGAAATGGTTCGTAAATCACGTCTTGTTTACAACGACAGTGTGACAAAGCTGAACCGTACAATCCGTATGTTCCCGACATCTATTGCTGCAGGCATACTTAATATTACAAGTCGTGATTACCTTGAAACAAACGACAAAAAGGCCGATATGCCTGATATGAGATGAGGATATAAATATGACTCTTTTCAATAAAATACTGATTGGAACTCCGCTTGCTCTTGCTCTTTTATCAAGCTCTGCACTTGCAAAGAATAACGTGTCGGAAATTGATATTTCTGTAATGGTTCAAAATGACGGAAGTGCATATGTTGTACAAAGATGGAGTGGTGAGTTTAATGAAGGAACAGAAAACTATATTCCTATTTCAACCCAAGATATTGGTATTTCCGATTTAAGGGTATCAGACGAAAACGGAGAATATACATATATTGATAATTGGAATATAGACTCAAGCTTTGAGGAAAAAAGCAAAAAATGCGGAATAAATAAAACCGATGACGGAGTGGAGCTTTGCTTTGGCATATCGGAATACGGTGAAAACAGTTATTCAATTGAATATACTGTCACTGATTTTATTAAAGGCTACACAGACTTTGACGGAACAAACTTCATGTTTGTAAATCCCAATATGTCTATCTTTCCAACCAATGGTAATATAAATATCGTATTGGAAAACGGTATGGCACTCAATGAAGAAAATTCAGGTATATGGTCATTCGGATATAATGGTTATATTGAATTTCAAAATGGGGCTGTCAGGGCATGGACTACACAGGCATTAGACAATGATAACTCAATGATTGTTATGCTCAGACTTAACAAAGGAATTATCTCACCCAACACTTCGCTTAACAAATCCTTTGAAGATGTTATGAATACAGCATTTGAGGGCAGTGACTACGATTACGACGAGGAAGCAGGCATATTGGAAACAATTATAGGTCTTATTATCCTCATCGCAATTCCCACTCTCTTCATTATGTTTATAGCCTTCCTAATTAAAAGAAAAAAAGAAATTAAAGAATTTTATAAACAAACATGTTATTTCAGAGAAGCTCCCAACAAGGGACAAATTGAAGTATCCCACTTCCTTGCACAAAACTTTGACGTTTCAGGAGAAGAAAGTCTCATTATAGGAGCATTAATGCTGTCAATGATAAATAAAGGTTGCATAGAGCCGTTGACCGAAGAGAATGTCGGAATGTTTGGCAAAATAAAGCAATCGGTTAATTTAAAGCTTATAAAAGACCCCGAGACAATTGCCGAAACAACTTTATATAGTATACTTAAAGTCTCTGCAGGCAATGACGGTGTTTTACAAGAAAAAGAACTTGAACGCTATGCATATAAAAACCCTGAAATAATTAATAAAATGGTAGACAGCGTAAAGAGTAGCGGAGAACAAGCATTTATTAATATGGGCGGTTTCGTAAACGGTTCAGGCAACTGCATTAAGGATTTAAGCAATACAGGAAAATCAGAGCTTTCAGAAGTTATGGGCTTAAAGAAATATCTTGAGGATTTTACCCTTATAGCAGAAAGGGGAATATCAGAAACAATAATCTGGAAAGATTATCTTGTTTATGCAACACTCTTTGGTATTGCGGATAAGGTTATGGAGCAATTTAAAAAGCTGTATCCCGAAAAAATGCCCGAGCTTGAAAGCTATAACAGAAATGTTATTATAGCAAACAGCTACTATCACAGTATGCATCGTTCTGCTCAAAGAGCAATGCAACAAAAACGCTCAAGTGGTATGGGCGGTCGCTCATCAATCGGCGGAGGCGGCGGATTTTCAGGTGGCGGCTCAGGCGGTGGTTCAAGATAAATAAATTTGCTAAAATGGCTTTACACTTGCTAAATGATATCAGGAGGAGATTAATATGAAGAAAATTTTATCACTTATTATAACACTTGTTATGGGACTTACATTTTTGACAGGTTGCAGTGATCCTGTTTATGATGAGTTTGAAAACTTTTTAAATGTTCAGATGGTTGATGTTAATGCTAACTACGAAAAAATCAAGGCAGAAGCAGCAACATGGGCAGAGTTTGAAGATCCTGCATTGTTTGTTACAAGCATTGACAACACCTTGCTCCCTGTAATCAACGACTCACTTGAAAAGCTTTCAGCTATTAATACTGAAACAGAAGAAGTTAAGGATTTAAAGGCTAAGTATGTTAAGGTAATGGATGCATACAAAGCAGGCTTTGAAACAGTACGTGCTGCAGTTGAAGCAAATGATGTAGACCAAATGAATGCAGGTAATGAAAAGATTAACGAAGGTATTTCTTTACTCGAGGAGTACAATGCTGCTTTAGAAGCTTTGGCTGAACAGGTAGGAGCTACAATCGAGTATTAAACTTAATTACAATACATTTGTGTAAAGCCCTTTATACGGTGCTGTTGCTATCGCAACAGCACCGTTTTAAATAACAAATACCGCATACTGCTAATAGCAATATGCGGTATTTTGGCACCCCCGACCGGAATCGAACCGATAACTAACCCTTAGGAGGGGTTTGTTATATCCATTTAACTACGGGGGCATGTATTCGGCTGTAATACAGCCGTTTATTTATAAATATAAAATCCGTTTCCTTTAATTCTTTGCGACTCCGAAAAAACAATAAAGGCATTTTCATCAAACGAGAGTATTTTCTTCTGAAATGCTTCGCTTTCACTCTCTTTTAAAGCACAAAACAACATTTTTTTATCTGTATTTGTAAATGCACCCTTAACATCTATGAGTGTAACGCCTCTTGGTGATGTTGAGATAAGATTTTCTGAAATTTCCTCACCTTTATCCGTTATAACAAATGCAATTCTTGAAACATTCAACTTACTTATTATAAAATCAACCGAGTAGCTTGATATGAACAATGCCATAATACCATACAATGTTAATTCTATATTTCTGAAAACTGTAAGGGATATAATAATTATAACTCCGTCAACAAACAACAGCATTTTACCAATAGGTACAAAGCTGAATTTTGTCTGAATAATTCTGCCTATAATATCCGTACCTCCTGTGGACGCTCCTGCGGCAAAGCTCATTCCAATTCCCAATCCATATAAAACTCCGCCAAATACAGTTGACAAAATAAGATTTTGTGTGTACACAGGAAAATAACTGAACAATTGTGTAAACAATGATAATAATGTTACTCCCATCAACGTTTTTACAACAAATTTTCTTCCAAGCACAGTCAATCCGATAAGCAAAAACAATATGTTAAGTATAAAAAAGCTTATACCCGGCTGAATATGCATTGTATGATACAGTATTGTCGATATACCCGAAACTCCTCCGCCAACAATTTTGTTTGGTGTTAAAAACGAGCCTATCGCAAAGCCTGTCATCATTGTTCCCAAAACTGTAAATAGTGCTGATTTTTTCATTTCAATTATTCCCTCACATTGTGCTGTACCTTATAAGTATAACACAAATATCCGCCTTTTTCAAGTAATTTTATCAATTATTTGGAAATTTCACTTAATATTTTTTTCATTTCAAAAGAATCCTCAATCTGAGTGCCTGCTGATTCACAGATAAACACAGGGCTTAAATTTTTTTCATATACAATCTGAGCTACATATTTAAAATCAGGGCCAAACTCATTATCTTCAAACGTTAAATGCTTCTTTTCTCCGCCTTTTGTATATTCAATATGGCTGAAATGACTGTGAAATACCCTTAAACGGTCATGCCCAAGCTTATTCTCAATTGCCTCAAAAACTTCCAGAAATGCCTCATAGCTGTTAAGGGCTCCGAGCGTTCTTGCGTTTAAATGTCCGAAATCTATTGTAGGAAGTAATCTGTCATCAATTGAACACAGCTCAAGCACTTCATAAAGATTACCAAGCTGATTTATTTTACCCATGGTTTCAATACACATATGGATATCAGAAAAGCCCTGTGCATCAGCCTCTAGAACTGCTTGTCTGACAGTGATTTTGGCATTTTCCAGTGCCTCCTCCCTTGTCATCTTCTGCAAAGCTCCTGCGTGCACAACTACTCTGTTTCCTCCCATTGCTTTCACAGCTCTCATGCTCTGCATTATATAATCAATACTTTTTGCTCTCTTTTCCTCATCAGGATTTGCAAGATTAATATAGTAAGGTGAATGAAGGCTCATAACAATTCCGTTTTGTTTTGCCGCCTCACCTATTCTTCTCGCTGTTTCCTCCCCCACTCTTACACCGTTTCCGCATTGATATTCATATGCGTCAAGTCCGTAATCCTTTAAAAACTTGGGCATTTCTTCCGATGCCTTATATCCATTTTGATAAAACAGCTCACCGTTTCCGGCAGGTCCGAATAATGCTCTCATTTATATTCCTCCTTCTATTTCTCTATATTTTTTATTATTATATTACATATTTCATCAGGTGAAATATTGTCATTTATATCAATCTGAACATCACAGTTTTTATAATATTCCTTTCTATCTGCATATCTCTTTAAAACAGTTTGTGTATCACTGCTGTTCATTAGCGGTCTTGTTTTTTTTGCTTCCTCATACCTTCTTTCTATTATTTCAGGACTAACATTAAGATTAAAGATTATACCGTTTTTTCTCAAATTTTCTATATTTACAGTATTCAAAACAAAGCCTCCACCCGTTGAAATTACAGAATTTGAAATATTCTCAAATTCCTCTGATATCTGACTTTCCAAATCTCTGAAATACAGCTCACCCTTACTGTTAAAAATCTCATTTATCGTTATACCTTCTCGTTTTTCAATCATTTCATCGGTATCATAAAACTCCATTCCAAGCTTATTGCACAATAGCCTGCCTACTGTTGTCTTTCCGCTTGCCATATAGCCTGTAAGAACAATATTTTTCATTTACTCACCTCTTTATACTCATATCAAATCAGAACACAGAATTATTTCTTAAACCTATTTATTCAATTTAAAATTTCACCATATTTCATATC